>JAZNXY010000096.1:0-3393 GCA_045594105.1 Acutalibacteraceae bacterium
CAAGGTTATCCTCTTGGGCGGCCGTACCGGTCGTGACGGTTGCGGCGGCGCTACGGGCTCGAGCAAATCCCACACCTTAGATTCTCTCGAAAGCTGCGGTGCGGAGGTGCAGAAGGGTAATGCACCGGAAGAAAGAAAACTGCAGCGCTTGTTCCGCAATGCAGAAGCGTCTAAACTCATCAAACGTTGTAATGACTTTGGTGCAGGCGGTGTGTCGGTTGCTATCGGTGAATTGGCCGACGGCCTGACCATTGACCTGAATGCAGTTCCGAAGAAATACGAGGGTCTTGACGGCACCGAAATTGCCATCAGTGAATCGCAGGAACGTATGGCGGTTGTGGTAGAGCCGCACGAGGTAGAACATTTCTGCCGTCTGGCCGAAACCGAAAACCTTGAGGCAACTGTGGTTGCTACTGTTACCGCAGAGCCCCGTTTGACTATGCACTGGAACGGCAACACCGTTGTTGACCTTTCCCGTGAGTTCTTAAACTCCAACGGTGCGGAAAAGCACATCAACATCACCCCTGCCGCACCTGCTCCTGCAGCAAAAGACATCCCCGACAGCTTTACGGAAGGTATGCAGGCCATCGCTTGTGACCTTAACATCTGTTCCAAACGGGGTCTCTCCGAAAAGTTTGACTCTACGATTGGTGCAGGTACCGTACTAATGCCGTTTGGCGGTAAATACCAGATGACCCCCATTCAGGCAATGGTACACAAAATCTCGGTGGAAAAGAAGCACACCGACGATTGTTCGGTAATGTCCTGGGGCTATAACCCCTTCATCACCGAACAAAGCCCCTATCACGGTGCTTACTTGGCGGTTGCCGAATCGGTATGTAAGCTGATTGCAACAGGCGCCAAGTTTGAGGACGTCTATTTAACCTTCCAGGAATATTTTGAAAAACCGTTACAGGACGGCAAACGCTGGGGTAAGCCCTTAGCGGCATTGCTCGGTGCGTTTATGGCACAAAAAGACCTTGGCATTGCTTCCATCGGCGGCAAAGACTCTATGAGCGGCAGCTTTGAGGATTTAGACGTGCCGCCCACCCTGGTTTCCTTTGCGGTAACCACCGAAAAGGTACAAAACATCATCTCCCCCGAATTCAAAGCAGCGGGTAACAAGGTGTTCTTGCTCACCCCTGCATTTGATGAGGACAAGCTGCCCAATCCGCAGTCCCTCTTAAAGCTGTTTGACAAGGTCACCGACCTGATGCGCAGCGGCAACGTGGTTGCCGCCTACACGCCCGGTATGGGTGGTATTGCGGAAGCAGTCTTAAAAATGTGTCTTGGCAACCGTCTGGGCTTTGCCTTTGCTAACGGTATTGACAACGGCATTTTCGGGTATGATTACTGTGCATTCGTAGTGGAATCCACAAAAGATATCGAAGGTGCTCAGTTACTCGGTACCGTTACCGATGACGGCTTTATAACCAAGGGTGACGAAACGGTATCTCTTGACAACCTGCAACGCATCTACGAAGATACGTTAGAGCCCGTATATCCCTGCAATATTGCACAGGAAGCACAGGGTCTCATCGCATTTACCACACCCGCAGAAAAGCGTGTGGCACCTGCCGTTAAGTGTGCGAAGCCCAAGGTGGTTATCCCTGTATTCCCCGGCACCAACTGCGAGTTTGACAGTGCAAAGGTGTTCCGTGATGCAGATGCAGATCCCGAAATCTTTGTTATCAACAACCTGTCTGCTGAGGGTATCGCCCGTTCTGCAGAACAGTTTGCGGCGGCGGTCAAGGGTGCACAGATTGTGTTCCTGCCCGGCGGCTTCTCGGGCGGTGACGAGCCCGACGGTTCGGGTAAATTCATTACCGCTTTCCTGCGTAATGCACAAATCAAAGCGGAAATTACCGCGCTTCTCGAAAACCGTGACGGTCTGATGGCAGGTATCTGTAACGGCTTCCAGGCGCTCATTAAATTAGGTCTTGTACCGTACGGCAAGATCATCGACACCGATGAAAACTGCCCGACCCTGACCTTCAACACCATTGGTCGCCACCAGTCCCGTATCGTACAAACCCGTGTAGCATCCAACAAATCTCCGTGGCTTGCCGAAACCAACGTCGGCGACATTTACAACGTGCCGATTTCCCACGGCGAAGGTCGTTTCCTCGCATCTGACCGGTTGATTCAGTCCTTGGTAGCAAACGGACAGATTGCTACACAGTACGTTGACCTTGCAGGCAATCCCACCGCAGATGTCCGCTTCAACCCCAACAACTCCGCCTTTGCTATCGAAGGTATTACCTCCCCCGACGGCAGAGTGTTCGGTAAAATGGGTCACAGCGAACGCATCGGCAACGGTCTGTACAAGAACGTACCCGGTGACTATGACATCGGCATGTTCCGTGCAGCCGTAAAATACTTCAAATAAGGAGAGGGAATACTATGAAAACCGATATTGAAATTGCACAATCCGTGGAAATGTTGCCCATCACCGAAATTGCGAAAACCGCCGGTGTGGACGACAAATACCTGGAACAGTACGGCAAATATAAAGCCAAGGTGGACTATGCACTTTTAGACGAAGTGAAACGTCCCGACGGCAAGCTTATCTTGGTAACCGCCATTACCCCCACCCCCGCAGGTGAGGGTAAAACCACCACCACCATCGGTCTTGCAGACGGTATGCGTCGCATCGGCAAGAACGTCATGGTAGCACTCCGTGAGCCCTCTCTTGGTCCCGTTTTCGGTATCAAGGGCGGTGCCGCAGGCGGTGGCTGGGCGCAGGTTGTACCAATGGAAGATATCAACCTGCATTTTACCGGTGACTTCCACGCAATCGGTGCGGCAAATAACCTGCTTGCTGCAATGCTGGATAACCACATTTATCAAGGCAATGCCTTAAACATTGATCCCCGCCGCATCACCTGGAAACGCTGCGTGGATATGAATGACCGACAGCTCCGCTTTGTGACCGACGGTCTCGGCGGTCGTGTGAACGGTGTGCCGCGTGAGGACGGCTACGATATTACCGTTGCCTCTGAAATCATGGCGGTGTTCTGCCTGTCCTCCTCTATTGCCGATTTGAAGGAACGTCTTGCCCGCATTATCGTTGCCTATACCTATGATGAAAAACCTGTTACCGCAGGCGATCTCAAAGCGGTTGGTGCAATGGCAGCACTCTTAAAAGATGCTATCAAGCCCAACCTGGTGCAGACCCTCGAAGGCACTCCCGCCTTCGTACACGGCGGTCCGTTTGCAAATATTGCACACGGCTGTAACTCGGTAATGGCAACCCGTATGGCAATGCGCCTTGGTGATTATGCGATTACCGAAGCGGGCTTTGGTGCTGAACTTGGTGCCGAGAAATTCTTGGATATCAAATGCCGTATGGCAGGCCTGACCACGTCTGCAGTGGTCATCGTTGCCACCGTT
>JAZNXY010000097.1:0-4847 GCA_045594105.1 Acutalibacteraceae bacterium
CAGTTTTGTAGCCAAAATATTTTTTCTGCTCTCGCAGTTGCCAAACCGCAGTAATACTGTATGTCTTATAAGGTTTGGCAACAAAGAGACAGGGAAAATATTGGCGAAAAACCGATTTCTCCCTAATTGAGCGCCCCGAAACGCTTCCCTTTTTTAATTTGTTGTAGTATACTGTACCCAATGGGGTGAACGACATGAAAAAGACCGAAAAAACAAACGTGATGCGGTTACTGGAGCAGAAAAAAGTGCCGTATGTGAGTCACTGCTACGCAGACACCGATGCATTGGCAGGTGTGGAGGTTGCCGCTGTGTTAGGGGAGGACCCCGATAAGGTGTTTAAGACGCTGGTGACGGTGGGCGCATCCAAAAACCACTATGTGTTTATGATACCGGTGGCGGCAGAACTTGATTTGAAAAAGGCGGCGAAAGCGGTAGGGGAAAAGAGCATTGCGATGATAGCGGCAAAAGAACTGTTGCCGCTGACGGGGTATATCCACGGTGGCTGTTCACCTGTCGGTATGAAAAAGCCGTTTCGTACCACGATTCATCATACTGTCGCCCAATTTGACACTTTCTTCTTCAGTGCGGGTAAAATCGGCTATCAGGTAGAGGTTGCACCCGATGCTCTGAAAGCGATATTGCCCTATGGGCTGGCAGATATTATTGTGTGAGGTGTGAGGATGTTTACACTGTACAAAAAAAGCAAACTGTGGTTTGCACTTCTTTGGATTATTGTATATGTGGTGGGTGCGAGCATAACGGATAACCTGCTGCTCGGTATACCGAAACTTGCTACGTGGCTGTTTTTGTCTTTTTTGACCGTGCTTGCCATGGCGTTTTTACACCGTCACCGTTTGAACGAGGTGTATGGGTTGTGTGCCGTCAAGGTGCCGTCTGTAAAGTTCTTGCACTTTGCACCGCTTGCAGCATTGTGTACGGTAAACCTGTGGTACGGAGTGGGGCTGCAGCAGCCGCTTGCAGAAACCGTTTGCTCTGTGGGCAGTATGGTGTGCGTCGGCTTTTTAGAGGAGCTGATATTCCGTGGCTTTCTGTTTCGTGCTATGGAGCAGGATAGCCCGAAGGCCGCTGTGATTGTTTCCTCTTTGACGTTTGGCATCGGTCACATCGTCAATCTTGTAAACGGCAGTGGAGCGGAGCTGATACCGACCCTTTTGCAAATATGTGAAGCGACCGCATTCGGCTATTTGTTTGTGATAATATTCTGTAAAGGCAAATCTCTGTTGCCTTGTATTGCAGCACATATTGCGTTGAATGTCAGCAGTATTTTTTCAAATACCGATGGCACACAGCTGCTTTGGGACGGTATTATAGCAGTACTGCTGTGTACGGTGGCAACAGGATATGCCATATGGTTACAAAACAACATACAGGAAGCATAAAAAAGTCGAGCGTCTCAAAAACGCTCGACTTTTTAGTTGATACCGTACGTGTGAGAGAGCGGGTCCTCGAACAGCGGAAGCTTAGGGGTTGCAAAGGTGAATATCACGAATAAAGCACCTATGAAACATAGCACAAAAAATGCCATGTGCGGTGAGCGGCAACGCAAAGCTTTTTTCTTAAATAACTGCCACTCCACAAAAAAAGCCAGTGCGGTGGCGATAAAGAATATGGTGATGTTAAACCAATCGGGAGATTTGCCAAAAGCACCGTTGTAGGTGTAAAACAGCGCAGGAATAGCGAGAAGGCCAACTGTAATGCCGATTGCCTTTACACACCAAAAGCTCTTGTACTCTTTGAAAAACCGACTCTGTATCAACGCGAAAACAAAGAGTGGAAAGAACAACAGCTTCATATGCTCCCAGGTGGACTCGTTTACCCCCGAAAAAGGTGCGATCAGTACGCTTTCACCGGTCCAATCGTATAAAAAATGTAATACCGTTCCGCCGAGTGAGGTGAGGGAAAAGCCGGCAAATTGCCAGAGCGAGAGATTTTTGTGCATATAACCACCGCCTTTTAACACATAGTATGTGCCGACGGGTGATTTTATACAACTACGGTTTTGTTTATAAAGCGGTTGCGGAAATGATTCTCAAATGGTATAATACAAGGCGGAAGTGTATTTTCACTATAACAGCAGGGACAACTATTGTGTCTTTTGCAGCATAAGCGAGGGAAATGGCTATGGATAACAAAAATTATGCCGTAGAGGCCAAGGAAAAATGGGGAGATACCGCGGCATATAAGGAGTTCGAGAAAAAAGATAACACGGCTGCTGCGGACGGCTTGTGGAGAATTATGACACAGTTTGCGGATTGTAAAGCAAACGGCTTTACGCCTACGTCGCCCGCCGCACAAACATTGGTTGCGGCTCTGCGTGCCTATATCTCCGAGCATTTTTATACCTGTACCAATGCTGTTTTGTCAGATCTCGGTAAAATGTATGTTGCTGATGCACGTTTCAGGGAGAATATTGACAGAAACGGGGAAGGAACGGCTGCGTTTGTTTCTGCCGCTATTGATGCGTATTGCAAATGATGATTGAGGTTGATACACGATGATTTATATAACCGGCGACACGCACGGTGACATTAAGCGGTTTTCTGAAAAGGGTATGGTAGGGGAAGCCGCCTGGACCGCAGAGGATATACTGATTATCTGCGGTGATTTTGGCTTTGTCTGGTATGATGAAACCTGCCCTGACGGCAAGCGGTATTTTGACAGTCTGTTGGATATGCTGGAGCAGAAGCCGTATGAGATTTTGTTTGTAGACGGCAACCACGAAAACTTTGACCTGTTGTATGCCTGCCCCGAAATTGAACGGTACGGCAGCACGGTACATCAAATACGCAAAAACGTATTCCATTTGCAGCGTGGTCACATATATACCATTGAAAATAAAACCTTCTTTACCTTTGGTGGTGCACATTCCATCGATAAAGCACGACGCATGGGTTTACCGAAAGCGTGGTGGCCGCAGGAATTGCCGAGTAAGGAAGAATACGAACACGGTTTACAAGCACTGAAAGCGGTGGATTTTTCGGTGGATTATATTATCAGTCATACCGCACCGAGCACGGTGCTCGAAATGTTGCGTTATACCTTGCCGCCGCAGGAGCGGGAATCGTTCTGGTTGGACCCGCACGATATGGAACTGAGAAGCTATCTGGATATGCTTTGGCATAACACGAGGTTCAAAAGATGGTATTTCGGGCATTGGCATATCGATTGCCGCTTGACCGATAAGGCAAGAGCGATGCTTTTGGACGTGGAAAGAATTGAGTAGGAGTTTTGCTATGTTAGACAGACGATATGGTTTTGATACCATACAAAAAGACACTTCCAATGCACAAGCGGTGGATGCGTGCAGATGTATGTGTGAAGAGGCACAGACCAAGGGTGTTTTGTGGGTGTTCGGACCGACGGGCTGTGGGAAAACACATCTGCTGAAAGCCATGAAAAACACGTTGTTATATAGTGAACAACAGTCGACGGTGGTGTATGCCAATGCCAGGGAGCTAACCGAGGTTTTGGTGGATTTTATCGGCGGTGGCACGGATATCTGGATACGGTTACAGCAGGCGGATGCTTTGCTTATTGATAATGTGGAGTATCTGTTGGGACGTACGCAGACACAACACACCTTTGCCGACTTGATACTTAAAATGTGTGCGGACGGGAAAAGGGTTGTGCTGGCATCACTGTGTTCTCCACAGCAGCTGGAGGGATTGTGGCAGGGATTATCGGCACAGACCGATATGCTTTCTGCGGTGGAAATACAACCGCCGTGTAAGGAGACGAAAACAGAAATAGCACGTATCTTTTTGCAGGAACACGTGTTTGATATGCCGCAAAACATATTGGATGCTTTGATTGACGGTGCGAGTAATGTTTTGCAATTAAACGGTGCTTTGTATTCTGCGTGGCTGTACACCCGTGCGGGCGGTCATATAGACGAAACGTGGCTGCAGACGTGCATACGCAATTTTTGGTAATGCGGATAATATGATAAAACAAAAAGGGTATGCAAGAGCATACCCTTTTTGTTGGTCGAGATGACAGGACTTGAAACTGCGGCATCTTGCTCCCAAAGAATTTGGGAGTACCTGTTTCCGCTCGTTTCTAAGCATTTCTGCCCCTTTCCGCTCGGAAACAGATGCTTTCTGGCACTCTTACCTCCACTGTTTCCGTGTCCTCCGGTCGTGTCTGTGGGATAAACTGTGGTCAAGTAAAACACCCCGAATGCAGTTTTATGCTGCGTTCGAGGTGTTTTTTGTGTATTATTCTTCTTTGGATTTGTTCAAATTCCATGTAGCAAGATAATCAGGATTGACTACGATTTCTCCCGTGGAACGAAGTTTATATTCTCCCTGTCGTGCTCTTTTTGTGGAGCTTAGGTCGGGAGGCAAAGTGAAATCCGTTCCGTCTTTTTGTTTCACGCGGATGATGGTTTCGTTTGCTTCCGTTACCGTTCCGTAAAACTGCTTTTGTTCAATATATTCATTGTCGTGGGTGTAATAGGTAATACCGACCAAAAGGACTTTGCCAATCAACTCATCAAAGGTGATCTCTTTCTCGGCTTCTTCATCATATTCCTTACGTGCCTCGTATAAATACATACCGTATTCTTTGTACATTTCGGGGATGTCATAAATCGTTTTTTCGGTTTCTTCTGAGACGTAGAGCTCGCATTCTCCCGGGTGCTCCGGATCAAAGGCGTCCCAAGCGGTTACAAGGCTCTTAACCTTCTTTATCCCAAATTCTTTGAAAAACTTACGATATGAATCAGCTTTTTTGGTATAGATGGTCATTACGTTATATTTGCCGAGCAGGATCTCCTCGTGAGATTCGTGGCAACCGAAGCCGAAATTATTCATTCCGTCCCTGAC
>JAZNXY010000098.1:0-2120 GCA_045594105.1 Acutalibacteraceae bacterium
ACTTCAGTGACCTTGCAGCGATTGCGGAAGAAGGCGGCGTATACGCTGACGCTACCACCTATCGCGCAGGTTACACCACCGCGACCGATAAAGCGATCGCTGCGTGGATGAATAAGAATTTTGATATGGTAACCGGTTACGGCAAAAGCCTGAACCGTGCTACCCTCGGTCAGAGTTCTGCTTCTTTGACCACTTCTGTTGATACTTGGAGTGGTGAGAACTACTGAAATTTGGCGAAAGGCGGCTATATTTAGCACGTTTCCAAATATTCCGGTCAGGTTTACCGTATGGTAGAAGCATTTGTGCCGAAGTTTGAAGGCAAACAGGTAAAACTTGCCAACTTCGAAGCAAAAATGACCTTCGATATCGTGGAAACCGGTTCCCGGGCACAGGGTGTGCTTGTTGCGTTCCACGAAGATACCGCGGCGTACCTGCGTAATCAGGGCGACCACGTGTTCCGTGAAGGCACCGGTAGCTTGGTGTTGGTAAACAACGGTATCGTCAGCTACGCCAAGGGCAACTTCGGCATGGCTATCTATGACCAAAACAACACTTTAGGTGCAGACGGCGCACCGGCACGTGCACCTTTGGCGTCCTATATCAATAACACCAAATCCGGAGACACGGTGAACTACAACTACTACGCCAACCGCAATATTGACGGTGAAGCACTCACCACCAATCTTGCAACCGGCACCAAATACGACCTCATTGTGAAGGTTGTCGGCACCAAAGTGGAAGTTACCGTAAGAGAAACCGAAACGGGTACTGTAGTACATACCAAAGAGAAAACCCTCAACCAAGCGGGCGAAGGTTACATGTCTTTTGGCTCCGGTAACGGTAACAACCACATTTATGCGATCGAAATTCAGGAATTAGACGAAGCCGGTCTTCCCGTGCCTTTCGGCACCAAAACCGGTTCCGATGAACTCGAAACTCTGAAAATCGACTTCTCTAACGTTCCCGAAATTCAGTGGTATGACGGTAAATACTACTACAATGCGGATTATGACACTTCCGACGTTTCCGCAACGGTGGATATGGCTACCGATAAACTTACCGCAGGCACCGCCACCCACACTATCAACACCCAGGAAAAAATCCTTGTGGATTACTTAGAAAGCAAATTCGCTTTCTACTATTCGCAGGAAGGCAAATTTAGTTTTGAACGTCCTAACATCAACGGCTATGTTGTAAATGCCAGCGGTGTAGAATGGACGGGTAAGGCAGATGCTGCAGCAAATGTATTTACTCCGGACACCAAGATCAATACCAACAGCACTTGGGATGCGACGGTTCGCTCGTATATAGATGGTGTAGGTCCGACCGGTAATACCAACAACGGTATCGCCAAATGGGCAGCAGCTGATAACCAGTGGCTCCAATATACCAACAACGAAAAGAACTGTGACGGTGCATTCCGTAAAGCCGGCTCTGTCGCTTTTAAAGACAAGAATGGCGATTTGCTCCAGATTGACAACTTCAAACTGGACCTTGATTTCAAAATGTATGCTGACGGCACCTATGACCACGCAAATATCGCTGTTGGTTTCCATGCCAACCAGCCGTATCTGGAGCGTGGCAGAAAGACGCAGGCGTTGTTTGCGATTTCTCCCTTCGGCGGCTACTTCCTCGGTGATAACTTTACCATCGCAACCGACGAAACCTACAAGATGTTTAACAAATCTACCGGTGGGTATGATGATTACACGGCTACTGCCGACGCAAACTTTATTGCCAGCCATAACTTGACCAACTCTGCGACCGGCACCAGAGCAATGGTATGGCCGTACGTGACCGACAAAATCGGTCACAACACGAAAGTGCATCTAACCTTGACGGTTGTGGGTAACACCGCTACTGCGAAGGTTACCAAAGGCGAAACGGTTATCCTTGAAAAAACCGTGACTTTGGGTACTTACTATGGTTCCGGCTATTCCTTCCTGTCCGGTGCAAACGCACAGGGTTGGTACGGTGATATCGAAGTCACCCGTCTGGACGTAAATGGCAACCCCGTTGATTTCAGCGATGATAACGAAGGTTTCACCTTCGGCGAATCCTTTGATGCGAAAGCTACCTACTACTACAAGGATTCTAAATTCTGGCGCAACACCGGTGCG
>JAZNXY010000099.1:0-1809 GCA_045594105.1 Acutalibacteraceae bacterium
ATACATCACCAGCTCACGTGCGGGAGTGCCTTTGGCAACCACGTATGCGCCGACCGTATGATGATCCAGTGTTTCAAAATTATCATCCCATACCGCCGCCGCAACAGATGCCTTAGACATTTTTTCATAGGTGAAAATAGGGGTAGAAACGCCTTCTTTGAAGGTATAACGACGGTGATAATATTCGCCGTTCGGGTCAAGTGTTTCGTTGGCAACCAGTTCATAGGTGTTGCCGACTTTTTTATGCACCGCCGAGTCAAAGGTGTAATAAAACCGCTCGTTTTCCTTGTTGGGAGTAAATTCCGCCATAGCGGTCTTGTGATGCTCGTGGTCAAGAGCGGAAATGTCGTAAGCGTTGTTCCAGAACAAACGGGTGTAACCGTCGTCTGCCACATGCGCTTCGTCGCTCTCGGCACCTGCCGCTGTTTCCGTAATACGGGTGATGTTAAATACATTCAGGTCGGAACGCAAGCCCGTCTCGTAAACCAAACGGATAGGCGCAACGTTTTCGTCCGCTAAGGTCAACTGTACGTTGGTTGCGGTGTCCACGTTGGTGCCCTGCAAAGACACTTTATAGGTTACCATCGGTACCAAAGATGCAGGGATTTTCCACAAAACGGTCTGTTTGCCGGTTTCGATGTTGGTACGCACCTGCACCGACATATACATCATATCGCTGTTTTTAATGCTGCCCACCGTTTCGCCGAGGAAACCATAAGAACGGTTGATATACACCGCATCGTGGGGTTTCGCTTCGGTGCCGTCTTCATCATAGAAGCCCGCATACGTGCCGTCCGCTTTCGCATACCAAGCAATATAGTTGGACCAGTTGTTGGCATCGGTATAATAGAGCTGTTTATCCGCATACGCTTTGGCAACCAGTGCCTGCGCATCGGCAGTTTCGGCAATGCCTAAACGGGTTTTCACGGAACGGATAAATTCATCGCCCAGCGCGGTGGGAGCGGCAGGGGTGCCGAGCCCTTCCTCGCTGTTGTCTGCAAGCTTAGATGCCATCATATGGCCGTCAAACAACGTATCGCCCAGCAAAATGCCGTTGACGTGTTTCACTTCCATATATTCGCCGATTTCATCGGTGAATTCCACGTAACCCGAGAAATCGGGGTTGCCGCCCGCCAAATGGGTGGGGTAATAGCGGGATTGGAGAATGATTTCTTCCACAATGGCGTCAAACGCGGAAGAAAGGCCGTTATCCGCCGCGGAGAAATATTGATCCACGTAAGATTTGCTTGTCGCATAGGAGTTTTTGGCAATGGAAACGTTGGTATTGTTGCCGTTACGACCTTTGACGTTTACCGACATACTGCCGCCCGCCAGGCGGTTATAGGTCGCCCACAGCGTATCAGTAGCGGTGGATGCATCGGGGTTCATCACACCCTGCGCAAGGCTGTTTTCACCGATATTAAAGCCGAGCGTATAGAACAGACCGCGCACGTTAGCGTCCTCCTGCTGATAGTGCGTTTCAATGCGGTTCATCACATACGAGGCGGTCAACTGCGTCAAAAACACATTACCTGCGGTAATGCCGGTATCGCCATCACCGACATTGGAGCCATATACCGTCTGCTGACCCCATATGCCGCCGGTGGTGTACTGCGAATTTTCAACGTCATCATAATAGGAAGTGCCGGTCGAGGGGGCACCATCGGACATCAGCACCAAAATGGGCATACGATCGTCGCCCGACTGCCAGTTGTTATCCCCGATGCGGGTGTCTTCTACTTCTTCAAACATTTCTTTGGCTTCCCAAAGACCTGCCTGTAAAGTCGGATCGTAGCCATGTCGTTCTGT
>JAZNXY010000100.1:0-2514 GCA_045594105.1 Acutalibacteraceae bacterium
ACCCAGACATAGGAAGTAAAGGACATGATTTCAAAGAATAAAAATAACGTCAATAAATCTGCCGCAAAAAATACACCGAGTACCGCAGCAAAGGTTATAAAATAAAATACAAAATACCGTACCAAATGTCCGTGACGGTGAAAATACTGCTTTGAAAAGAGGAGTGTCATCACCCAAAGCAAGGTAGCCAACACCGCATATACAACACGAAATCCATCCGTTGCAAACTGAAGCGCTCCGATCATAACATGCTACCTCCTTTCGCAATGCTTGCAAACACTTCCGTCAGCGGTCGTGCAAACACACCAAGCAATACAACCATGATACACAAAAGCACCACCGGAACGGTCATATACCCATTTGCTTCACAACGCTTGGTCTCCGGCTGCACACCGGTCTTTGACGGAAAACAAACCTTAAATACGACTAAGAACAAGTAAATAGCCGTCAGCACCGCAGAAATCAAAAGCACCGCGATACCGGCGTACGCAAGAGGATGCTTCCCGCCCAACGCTGCCGTAGCCAGGTTCCATTTACTCAAAAATCCCGGAAGCGGCGGAATTCCTACCAGCGCCGCAGAGGCCAGAACAAAACAGGAGAACGTAACCGGCATGCGCTTCCCGAGACCTCGCATGTCATGGATATACTCCAGCCCTGTCTTATATAACACCGCACCGGCGCAGAAAAACAACGTAATTTTCACTACACCGTGCACCACCATATGCGTCAACGCACCGGTCAGACCTGCCGGTGTCATAAGGGACGCACCAAACACAATATAAGACAGGTTACTGATGGTGGAATATGCCAGACGACGCTTTAAATGCTGCTCTTTTAACGCCATGGTAGAACCGAACAAAATCGTCACCAAAGCAGCCCCCATTACAATGTACTGGGCAAAGCTTCCGTAAAGGAGCTCTGTTCCGAAACTATAATAAGTAATACGAATAACCGCAAACGCTCCCGCTTTTACCACTGCCACAGCATGTAACAACGCCGTCACCGGAGTCGGTGCCACGGACGCAGTCGGAAGCCAACGATAAAACGGGAAGATTGCCGCCTTTACACCGAAACCGAATGCGGTCAGCACATATGCGCCTCGAAGCAACAATGTCTGCACCTCGGTATAGGTTCCGTTTAACACCCCACCGTATTCAAAATGAATATTATCACCAAAGGTTAAAATACATGCAATTCCGATAAACGCAAATGCCGCACCGCCCACCGAATAGGTCACGTAACGCCGTCCCGCAAATACGGATTTTTTACTCATTCCGTGCATCACAAGAGGCAAAGTCACAAAGGTAAGCAATTCATAGAACAAGTATAAAGTCATCAAATTGGAAGCGAACGCAATTCCCACCGTAATACCATAGGTCATGGTAAAGAACGTAAAGAAAGTGTTTTCCTTTCCCTCATGCTTCATATACTCAAAGGCATAAAAGGTTGCAATCGGCCAGAGAACAGCAATCAAAGAACCAAACACGCAGCCCAAACCGTCCATATGAAAGGAAATCGACAGTTTTCCCGCCATGTTCAGTAACATAAGATCTCCGACCGGACGAACAAAAAACATAACATAAAACATAAGAAGCGTATTCACGATTGCAACTCCGCCGACGTACCATTGGCGTGCCTTTCTGCTTTCAAAACGAAACAGCGGAATACATGCACCGAACACAATCGGCACAAAAATCGGAAGTAACATCAGATATTGACTCATTTCGTTCTCCTTTCCGCTCTCTTAAAGCAAGCTCGTTCCGAGCTTAGTCACAAAATCCACCAACGGGGACGCAAACACGCCAAGAAGCAATGCCGCCGCGGCAAACACAATACACGAAACCAACATAGACACATGCCCCTCTCTCGGTTCCGGTGTCGCTCCCACAAAGTTTTTTCCCGGCAAGAAACCGTCTGCCGTAATCGACAGCAAATATCCTGCGGTTAATAATGCACTCACAAGCAATACCGCCGGGCCCACATAGGAAAATACACCCACAGACGCAGCCAAGGCTCCCTTTGCCAAATACCACTTACTGACAAATCCGGACATCGGCGGGATTCCTACTAACGCCAAAGATGCAAAAGTAAAACACCAGAAGGATACCGGCATATCTTTTCCCATGCCGCGCAGACCTTCTACCCGCTCCTCACCGGTCTGATGAATCACCGTACCGGCAAACAGGAACAAGCCGTTCTTAATGACCGAATGAAATACCACATGAAGTAATGCCGCCGCAAAACCGGCCGGTGTAAACAACGCCAGACCGAACAATACGTAGGACACCTGACTAACCGTGGAATAGGCGAGACGCTTCTTTAACACCTTTTCCTTATACGCCAGCATGGAACCCATAAATACCGTAATCAATGCAAGGGTTAAGAATACCGTCTGTACGTAAGTCCCCGCAATATACTCCATCCCGATCACATAATACAATCTACGGATAATACCGAGCACACCGTCCTTTGTAATCACACCCGACAATACCACAGACGCCGGAGCCCGAACTA
>JAZNXY010000101.1:0-9546 GCA_045594105.1 Acutalibacteraceae bacterium
CGGCTCATTTTGTCTACATTAAGGTAAATATCGCCTTCTAACCACACCTGAATATCCACATCGGACATTTTGGAAAGCGGGTCAAGACCCTCATTTTCTGCATAAATACCACGTACCAAATCAATCGGTTCAAAGTCCTCGTAATAGGTCTTGAGGATTTTGCGTTTTTCGTCCTCCTTCATAATATTGGTGTTACCAACGTAGAAGGTTTTTAGGTTATCGCCGTATCTTTCGGCGTTGCGATACATATTGTAGCCGCCGAAAAACTCGTCAGCACCTTCGCCCGAATAACAAATGCCCGTACCCTTGGCGGTGGCGATACAGCCGAGTGCAAAAGCAACAGCCGAAGCATCACCCAAGGGCTGCTCCATATTGTACATCACATACGGCACGATATCAAAATACATTTCGGGCGTGATAACACAGCGGTTAAACTTTCTGCCTAAAATATCTGCGGTTTCTTTGGCAAGCCCCGATTCGTCGAGGCGGCTGTCATCATAACCGCAACTGTTACAGGCGGATGCATCTGACATGGCTAAAACATATGAGGAATCCACACCGCCCGATAAAAAGCTTTCTACATACTCATCGTCTGTTTTTACTTCCTGCATGATGGTTTGCAGGGTGCTGTGGATTTCATCTGCCCATTGCTCTAGTGTTTTGGACGTATCAGGGGAGAAGGTGGGCTTAAAATAACGGGTGATCTCGACGTTGCCGTTTTTGAAGGTCATATATCGGCCCGGTAACAGCTTTTTAACACCTTTGAAAAAGGTTTCCTCGCCGGTAGTATAGGTCATTGTGAGGTATATTTGCAGCATTTTTTGGTTCAGCTCTTTTTTGAAGCCGTCACCTTCCATAATTTCACGAATGGTGGTGCCGTACAGCAGCTTACCGTCTTCGGTTACGTAATAGTAAAACGGCTTTGTACCAAATTGGTCACGCAGACAGAACAGCATGTCCTGCTCGCTGTCATAGATAGCAAAGCTGAACATACCGTAAATATGGTTTGCCATTTCACCACCCCATTTTTGATAGGCGGCAATAAGGATCTCGGTTTCCTTTTGTTCACGCGGCAAAGAGGGGTCAACACCCAATTCTTCGCATAAGGCCTTGTGATTGCGGATATGACCGCTGTATTTTTTTAATTCTAACATTTTACACCTCACGGTTATGTTGATAGAGACAGTATATCACAAAATTGTATATGATTCAACATATATATGCTTGTAAAAAAATATTGCTTTTTGTATTGTTCTTATGGTACTATAACTTCGTTATGATTATACATTAGGTGGTAAAAACAGATGAAAAAACACTATTTATTTGATTTTGACGGCACTCTCGTAGACTCGATGCCTATCTACGGTGCGTTGATGCTGCGTATTTTAGACGAGCATCATATCACATACGGCGATGACATTATAAAAATCATTACGCCTCTTGGCTTTACAGGTACAGCCAAGTATTTTATCGGTATGGGCATGCAACGTTCGCAAGAGGAACTGATCGCCTTAATGCTTCGCTATGCCATAGATGCCTACACCAATGACGTGCCCGCTAAAAGTAACGTCATATCTGTTTTACACGAGTTAAAAAAACACGGTGCAGGGTTACACGTGCTGACTGCCAGCCCGCACGACACATTAGATCCTTGTCTCAAACGGTTGGAGATATACGATTTGTTCGACAACGTATGGTCCTGTGAAGATTTCAAAACCACCAAGGCCGACCCCGAAATCTACCGCTTGGCAGCACAGAAAATCGGTGCCGATATAGCGGATGTTTTGTTCCTGGACGATAATTACAATGCCGATAAGACCGCAAAGCAAGCCGGTATGCAGGTGTGCGGCGTATATGATGCGTCTTCAGAAGAATATACCGCAGAAATTAAAGCGGTAGCCGATTATTACATTACCGATTTTTCGGAGTTGTTGGATATATAATAAAAAAGACCACCCGCAGGTGGTCTTTTTTATTTTCTTCTTTCGGGCAACTCGCTGATTAAAGCCGCGCCTAACACCAAAACGGCACCGACAGCTGTATACACCGTAAACGGTTCTTGCAGTACGGTGGCGGACAAAATCACTGCAATAATCGGGTCTGTGTAACTGAAAATGGCGGTGGTCTGCGCAGGAATGAATTGCATAGCACCGAAATACATTGCATACGCAACGCCCGTATGTACGACACCGACAACAGCTAATAAAATCCAGGCAGCAGGTGAAATGGCAAGTGAGGTACCACGTTCTGTCAGTAAACAGTAGGGAATCATCACGGCTGCTGCTGCAGCTAACTGTACAACCGTCTTATCGTATGCGCCGATATCTTTGATTTTTGTGTTCATCAATACGACACTTGCATACAAGACGGCCGCACCGAGACCTAATAAAACACCACGTAATTCTGCAAAGGAATGGATACCCGTCTGCAACACGCCCGAAACAAACACCATACCGATAAGGGCAATCAACACACACAAGGTCTTTTTTAACGAGAGCTTTTCTTTGAGCAGAACAGGAGATGCGATTACCACGAAAAGCGGTGCCATATAATAGCAAAGTGTAGCGGTGGCAACGGTGCTAAAACGGTAGGATTCGAATAAAAGCACCCAGTTAAGACCAATGCATCCGCCCGATATGAGAAGCAGAGGCAGGTTTTTGCGAATGGCGCTTTTATTGACGCCTTTGCGGGTGCACAGCATAACAAGCAGGAGAAAAACCGAACCGATGATACCGCGTGAAAGGGCGATCATGCCGGACGGCAACGGAATATAACGCACGAAAATGCCAATGGTACCGAAAATGCCCATAGCACCTATAAGCTGTGCAAGAGAGGTGTATTGTTTTTTCATATAATCTGTCCTTTTTTGCAATATACAAGTCATTTTAGGTAATATCCGGTTAAAAGTCAATGGGTTTGGCTCAAAATATGGTTTTTGTGATATTCTGAACGTACAAAAGAGTTATCAAACGCAGAATTACGAAAATAATGATAATTTTTGTGAAAAAAGGCTTGATTTTTTGAATTGAATCTGTTATTATACGACTGTTGCTTATCAAAGAAGGAGGTGCAGACCATGGCGAAATGTGATATCTGCGGCAAGAGTGTTGTGTTTGGTATTCAGGTTTCTCACTCTCATCGTCGTTCCAATCGTACCTGGAAGCCCAACATTAAGAAAGTAAAGGCCGTCGTTAACGGTTCTCCGAAGAGAATTTACGCCTGCACCCGTTGCTTGCGTTCGGGTAAGGTTACCCGTGCGGTCTGATTGCCGAAAAATGTGTGAAAAAGAGAAGCGAAAGCTTCTCTTTTTTTATTGCTTTTTTTGGGGGAAAATGCTATTCTAAAAAAGAGGTGAAGAAAATGAAGAATGCTTTTTTTGGTGCATTGATGCGTATGAAATATATCACACGTTGGGCACTGATGCGAAATACATATCCCGAAAATATATGTGAACACTCTTATGACGTGGCTGTGTTGGTGCACGCTTTGGCGGAATTGGAAAATACACGCTTTGGCGGGGACGTGAATGTTGAAAAAGCGGTGATGATTGCTTTGTATCACGATCTGCCCGAAATATTAACAGGGGATATGCCTACACCTATCAAGTACACCAATCCCGCTATGAAAGAAGCATATAAGCAGGTGGAAAAAGGAGCGAAAGTTTCGATTCTGAGTTTGCTGCCTGATGATTTGCGAGATCGGTATGCTGCGTTGTTATCGCCCGATCATGCATATGCTGCGGAAAAGCGATTTGTGAAGGCGGCGGACAAACTGTCCGCACTTATCAAATGCGAAGAAGAATTGAAGCAGGGGAACATGGAGTTTAAGAGTGCGAGAGATGCAACAGAACAACGTTTGCGGGAAATGCAGATAAAAGCTGTAGACTGTTTTCTGGATGAATTTCTGCCACCCTGCCGTATGACCCTTGACGAGCAACAAAGTTAAAGAAAAAACTGCATTTTTTGCGTTTTTTGCTTGACGCGTAAAGGGTAATATGTTAGAATAACAAAAATATTCAGCACGGGCAGGAAACGGCCCGTTTGCCGCACATAAAAGTAAAGGAGAAATCATTATGGCCTATTATTTCAGTGAACCGTCTCATACTTTCAGTGAGTACCTTCTGGTACCCGGGTATACCTCTCCTGAGTGTATTCCGGCGAACGTTTCTTTGAAAACCCCGTTAGTGAAATTCAAGAAGGGCGAAGAATCTGCTATCACCTTGAATATTCCGCTGGTTTCCGCAATTATGCAGTCGGTTTCTAACGA
The DNA here is from genome assembly GCA_045594105.1 of Acutalibacteraceae bacterium. GTDB lineage: Bacteria > Bacillota > Clostridia > Oscillospirales > Acutalibacteraceae > URNF01. The sequence continues at coordinate 4,267 of JAZNXY010000101.1, forward strand.
TACTATGGCTATCGCTTTGGCAAAAGAAGGCGGTATCTCCTTTATCTATGGCTCGCAGTCTATTGAAGACGAAGCGGCAATGGTAGCACGTGTGAAAAACTACAAAGCGGGCTTTGTTGTCAGCGACTCCAACCTCACCGAGGAAGATACTTTGGCGGACGTGCTTGCTTTGGTAGAGCGCACCGGTCACAACACCGTTGCCATTACCGATGATGGCACCCCCAACGGCAAACTCCGCGGCATTGTTACCAGCCGTGATTACCGTGTCAGCCGTATGGAAATGGACACCAAGGTAAAAGAGTTTATGACCCCCTTAGCATCTCTCATTACCGCACCTGCAACCACTACCTTGAAAGAGGCCAACGATATTATTTGGGAACACAAGCTCAATTCCCTGCCGTTAGTCGATGAAAACGGTAAACTTTCCTATATGGTATTCCGTAAAGACTATTCTCAGCACAAAGAAAATCCGCAGGAAGTATTGGATGTGCAAAAGCGTTATTTGGTCGGTGCGGGTATCAACACTTTAGACTACGAACAGCGTGTACCCGCTTTGGTTGAAGCTGGTGCGGACGTGCTGTGTATCGACTCTTCTGAGGGCTATTCCTGTTGGCAGGCAAAGACCTTGCAGTTTATCCGTGAAAAATACGGTGATTCTGTGAAGGTTGGTGCAGGTAACGTTGTTGACCGCGATGGCTTTATGTTCCTTGCGGAAGCGGGTGCGGACTTTATTAAAGTCGGTATCGGCGGCGGCTCTATCTGTATCACCCGTGAACAGAAGGGTATCGGCCGTGGCCAGGCAACCGCACTTATCGACGTTGTTAATGCACGTAACGAATATTTCGAGAAAACCGGTGTGTATATTCCTGTTTGCTCCGATGGCGGTATCGTACACGACTATCATATGACCTTGGCTCTTGCAATGGGTGCAGATTTCATTATGCTTGGTCGTTACTTTGCCCGCTTTGATGAAAGCCCGACCAACAAACTCAATATCAACGGCACCTATGTGAAGTAATGTTGGGGCGAAGGTTCTAACCGTGCACGTAACTGGCAGCGTTATGACCTCGGCGGCAAAGCAAAGCTGTCCTTCGAAGAAGGCGTTGATTCCTATGTTGAGTATGCCGGCTCGCTGCGTGATAATGTTGCAAAGAGTTTGTATAAAGTGAAATCCACTATGTGCAACTGCGGCGTTATCAACATTCCCGATCTGCAGAGAGAAGCGAAGATGACCTTGGTATCCTCTACAAGTATTGTGGAGGGCGGCTACCATGACGTTATTCTGAAGAGCAGCGCAGGCACACCGTTCGGGAGATAAGAATACATGAAAAAGCCGACATAGACGTTTGTCTGTGTCGGCTTTTACTTTTATTTTTTAATATATCTACATTTTGGAAAATTAGAACAACCGTAGAAATGTTGACCTGCTTGCTCTCCACGTTTTGCGGTTCTCAAGATGAGCTGACCGCCGCATTTTGGACAGATTTTTACGTCATCTGTAGTTTCCTTAGATGTAAGGGCAGAATTGGCGGTCACTTGTATTTTTGCTGCGGTTTTTTGCTTTATATTTCCAATGTGTTGTTCCTTTATGCTTTCATTAATCTGCGTGTAGGGATATAACAGTTCATAGATCTCTGTAATTTCGCTTTCATTTAAAATATCATTTGGCAAATTGCTGAGGGTTTTGGATATGGTGTTAAAGACATCGTAACGATTGATCACCTTAACACTTTCATCCTGTATTTCAACGCTCTTCAATGTGCATCTTTCAGAGAAAACGATAATTGAGTACATGGGAACTGGTTTTGAGAGGAATTGTTCTAAGTGCCGAATATGGGAATGATTCTGTAAAATGGGGTTGTAAAAGCTCTCTTTACGGCTTCTCCCTTTTCCTGTGGGTAAGGTTTGATACCAATTTTTTTGTTTTTCGTTTCCGAATATCCAGCCGCTGTAATTCTTACTTTCAAATACGAAAATACCTTTAGAACATAACATTAAAACATCAATTTCTGTGGTTTCAGCATGTTCTTTCGGTATGTATGTATTGAATAAGAATTTCGCACCTTGCTTTTCAAAAACTTTGAGTTTTTTATATATTAGATACTCGCCGAATTTACCAATATCCTTCCGTAAGAAGAACAATGGTATTTTCGTGCTTTGATAATAAGCACTTTTCTTGTATTCGATATTTACCTTGATTATTATTAAAACTAAAGCAGCAAAAACAATCAAAGTAGGTAGTCTTAGGAAGGTGTTTGTTGGCCCGAAAAGACTGTTAAGAAATACTTGCATAAATGTTTCTATAAACATAATAGTCCCTCCTCATAATGATATTGTAGCACAAGAGCTCTACCCTTGCAATATTAGAAAAGCCGCTTTGTAGATATATAAAAGGACTTGAACTGGAGTTGCGACGAAGTTGACTGCTGTGCAGAGGTGTCTGCACGCAACTCCTAAGGAAAACTCGCAAAGCGAGTTTTCGGGTCCTGCGTCCACAAGTCTCAACGAACAAAAAGAAAGAGACGGCATTGCCGTCTCTTTCTTTTTGTTGGTGCGAGGAATGGGACTTGAACCCACACGTCGTTGACACACGCACCTCAAACGTGCCTGTCTGCCTATTCCAGCATCCTCGCATATATGTGTCTCACAAGACTTGCCTATTATAGCACCCAAATTGCGGAATGTCAACGGTTTTTTCAAGAAAAAATCAACTTTCTCTTTTCAATTTTTCGTAAATGTGGTAGAATAAAAATACTATGTATACAACCTGCTGAAAGGAGCAGAGAAATGAGTTTGTTGGTCATTGACGGCAACAGTATTGCCAATCGTGCATTTTACGGAATACGCCTTTTATCCACCAAAGACGGGCGATATACCAATGCCATTGTCGGCTTTTTGAATATTCTGCAAAAGCTTAAGGAAATGAGTAATGCGGATCATATTGCGGTGGCTTTTGACGTACACGCTCCAACCTTTCGCCACAAACAATATGACCAATATAAAGCGGGCCGTAAGGGGATGCCCGAAGAATTACGTCAGCAGATGCCTGTGCTGAAAAATGTACTCTCGTTAATGGGATATCACATCGTGGAGCAAGAAGGGTACGAGGCAGATGATATTTTGGGCACGTTATCCCGTGCGGCAATGGCGGCAAATGTGCCGTGCTATATCGCTACAGGAGACCGGGATGCGTTACAGCTGGTGACCGATACAGTGACTGTTTTATTAGCATCGACCAAAGCGGGACACCCCGAAACGCAGATTTTTACACCTAAATCGGTTGAGGAAAAATACGGTATGCCGCCCAAACGTCTGATTGACCTCAAAGCATTGATGGGGGATAGCAGTGATAACATTCCCGGTGTGGCAGGTGTTGGCGAAAAAACGGCTATGTCATTATTGCAGACCTATGATTCCATTGATGCACTTTACGCTGACTTACAAACAGCGGATATACGCGATTCCCTGCGTTCTAAATTGGAAGCCGGTAAAGATTCAGCGTATCTGAGTCGTGAACTCGGCACCATTTGTCTTTTGGCGCCTGTCGATACCGATATTTCTCATTATGCGGTACAACCGATGCAACGGGAAGCGTTGGCATCTTTGCTGACCGAATTGGAACTCTTCAAGTGGATAGAAAAATTAGAATTACACGGCACACAGCTTTCCTTCGGTGATGCTGTGGCTGCACCTGTGCAGACAATAGCGATAGAGGGCGAAGAGGCGAGAGAGGACGCGTACCGATATATCTCAGAACAAGGGAAAATGGACTTTCTCTACCTCTTGAAGGATGGCTGCTTAGAGGATATTTATGTATCGTTCGGTAACCGTGCAGCTTGTTTTAAGCCGGATGAACGCACCTATATGTTGCTTTGCGATAAAACAATATCCAAGCGCACCCATGATGTAAAACCGCTTTTCAGAGCGTTTTTGGCACAAAAACGGGCGATTGAAGGTGTTGCTGTCGACACAATGCTTGCTGCATACCTTTTGGATCCCTTGGCGTCGTCTTATGGATTACCACGTTTGGCACAGGAATATGGTGCTGTGTCGGCGGCGGTATCGTTGGATGCACCTTTAGAACAGCAGATAACCTTTTTCACACAGACGGCGGATAAGTTGGAGGCCGGCATTCGTGAAACGGGTCAGGAAAAGCTTTTATGCGAGGTTGAAATGCCGCTTGCGGAAGTGCTCGCCTCTATGGAAACGTATGGTGTTGAGGTAGATGCACCGCACATTCAGGAATACGGAGAAATGCTGGCACAACGTATTGCGGCATTAGAAACCGCTATTTATGAGGCGGTCGGGTATTCTTTTAATCTCAATTCACCGAAACAACTTGGAAAAGCACTTTTCGAGGATTTGCTATTACCTGCAAAAAAGAAAACCAAAAGTGGATATTCCACCAACGCAGAAGTACTGGAAGAACTGCGTGATGCACATCCTGCGGTGGGTATGTTGTTGGAATATCGTACACTTGCAAAACTGAAAAGCACCTATTGTGACGGACTTTTGAAGGTGGTATCTGACGATAAACGTATTCATTCTACCTTTAATCAAACCGAAACACGTACGGGGCGTATTTCTTCGACCGAGCCCAATCTGCAAAACATCCCCGTGCGTCAAGAGATTGGCAGAGAGCTGCGGCGCTTTTTCCGTGCGGCAAGCGGTTGTGTGCTGTGTGATGCAGACTATTCGCAAATTGAATTACGTGTCCTTGCTTCCATGGCAGGAGATGCTACGATGATAGACGCATTTAACAGTGGTACGGATATTCACAGTATTACGGCATCTCAGGTGTTCGGATTGCCGCCCGAAATGGTTACACCGTTGATGCGTTCTCGGGCAAAAGCGGTTAATTTCGGCATAGTTTACGGTATCGGGGCACATTCTTTATCAAAAGATATTGGTGTCACTTACAAGGAAGCAAAGGCGTATATTGACAGCTATTTCGAGAACTTTGCTGCGGTAGGCGGTTTTATGGAACAGCTTATATCCCATGCCAAGGAGGTGGGATATGCCGAGACGTTACTTGGCAGACGGCGTCCGTTGCCCGAATTACGTGCAGGCAATGCAATGACCCGCTCTTTTGGCGAACGTGTAGCACGCAATATGCCGATTCAAGGTACTGCGGCGGATATTATTAAAATCGCTATGGTGCGTGTATATAAACGCCTGAAGGAAGAAGGATTGGCGGCACGTCTTATTCTGCAGGTACACGATGAACTGATTGTAGAAGCACCCGAGTGCGAAGCACAAAATGCAGCAAGCATTCTGCAG
>JAZNXY010000102.1:0-1561 GCA_045594105.1 Acutalibacteraceae bacterium
GCGGAATAACTGCCAGTAATATCAAAGTCAGTTTCCAACTGTAACAGAAAAACAGCACAAAAGCCGCCAACAACAAGGTGAGATGGTCGGTAATCTGGAAAATGGTATATGCCATAACGTGACGGCAATAATTAAGGTCACCCTGCATACGGGTAATCAGGTCCCCTGTGCGATAGGTGTCAAAATAACTGATGTCCTGATACTGCAATCGACGAAACAGCTCACGGCGAAGATTCATCAGCATATTTTGCGATGCCTTTTCCAGCATCACAATCATACCGTGCCGTGCACCGACACGCACCGCCGTTACCGTCAGCATAGCGGTCAATATGGGGATAAGCGGCGACGCATTACCTGTCATAATCACATCATCATACAGGCGGGATGTCAGCCACGGATCAATCAGCTGCATAACGCTGGTTATCACACTGATCAGCAAACCAAAAACCACCAACCGCAAATACTTGCGATCCATATGCTTTAACAGCCATTTTATCTGAAACATACGTCTGCCCCCTATCCGGTTTAACACAACGCTCTTCACCGCCATTATACACCTTTTTCACCAAAAGCAACCCTTTTTTGTTCGGCAAATCCCCGAAATTAAAGCACATTTTTCGGCATTTTTCACAACGCAAGGTGAACATTTTATAAACAAGAGGCAGTCTTTCTTGACGGCATGGAAAACAAGCCGTATAATGTAGTTGCAATCCAGGAAAGAATTGGGTGAACAACGTATGTTAACTCTCAAAAACATTCACAAAATATACTCGGCAGGCGGCACCGACGTGGCGGCATTGAAGGGGGTATCCCTCAATTTCCGCAAAAATGAGTTTGTAGCCATTTTAGGTCCTTCCGGCTGCGGCAAGACCACCCTGCTGAACATCATCGGCGGTCTGGACCGCTACTCTGACGGCGATCTTAAAATCAGTGGTCGCTCAACTAAGGAGTTTAAGGATCGGGATTGGGACACCTATCGCAACCACTCGGTCGGTTTTGTGTTCCAGAGCTATAACCTCATTCCGCATCAATCGGTGCTGCGTAACGTAGAATTGGCACTGACCCTATCGGGCGTGTCCCGTGCCGAACGCAGACGTCGTGCCAAGGAAGCACTCGAAAAGGTTGGCCTCGGTGACCAACTGCATAAAAAGCCGGCACAGATGTCGGGCGGTCAGATGCAGCGTGTTGCCATTGCACGTGCGCTGGTCAACAACCCCGAAATTCTTTTGGCGGACGAGCCGACCGGTGCACTGGATACCGCAACCAGTGTGCAGATTATGGAAATCTTAAAGGAAATTGCCGAAGAACGACTCATCATTATGGTGACCCACAATCCCGATTTGGCAGAGTACTATGCCACCCGTACGGTGAAGCTGCTGGACGGTGAGGTTGTGGCAGACAGCAACCCCTACGAAGAAGAAATGCCTGCCCCCGAAAAGCAGAAAAAACGTAAGAAGGAAAAGCATACCTCCATGTCCTTCTTTACAGCACTTTCTCTGTCGCTCAACAACCTGATGACCAAAAAGGCACGCACCTTCTTAACCTCCTTTGCGGGCAGTAT
>JAZNXY010000103.1:0-1983 GCA_045594105.1 Acutalibacteraceae bacterium
TACGGTGTAAAATCGCGTTCCAAGCTGTCATCAGAACTGCCGATATTGATGGAAACCGATCCGCCAAAGCGGTTTTCGTCCACGTCACATACCGCAACCACCTTTGCGACGCCTTCTGCTTCCAGTTTTTTATACGCCGGATAATGCGCACCGTTGGCAATACCGCCAAAACCGATAATTGCTACTTTAATCATGGTATTTACCTCCTTAACGGGCAAGAATGCGGTCCATAGCCGCAGAGTTTACTTGTAATACTTTTTCGGGTTCAGCAGCATCAGGGAACACTTCTGCGGTCACCCAACCGTTATAGCCGATCTCTTCAAAAGCGGTCATCACTTCGGGATAGTTCACATCGCCTTCCAGCAGGTCACAGAAACCGCTGATATTGCCGATGTCTACGTTAAAATCCTTGAAATGCACTTTGGCAATACGATTGCCGAGCAAGCGGATCCAATGCTGCGGATACCCTGTCTGCATCACGTTGCCTACGTCAAAGTAGCAACCGACGTAATCGCTGCCGACTGCATCAATAAAGTCACGCATTTCCATAGGAGAAAGCAAAAACTTATTCCAAACGTTTTCAAGGCCGAGTTTTACCTTCTTCTCCTCCGCATACGGAGCCAAATGTTTGACAGCTTCCAATGCACGTGCATACACAACGTCGTACGGTACCACAGGACCGTTTTTATCAAAGCCTGCAACCAAGCCCGGTAAAATCAGGATGGTATCACAACCGAGATACGCTGCGATATCCACCTGTCTTTTTACAAGTTCTTCGGTTCTCGCACGTTCGCTTGCGTCATCAGCAGTCAAAGAGTTGCCCCAATACACACCGCTTGCCACACTATACAGCTCCAAGCCGTTTTCTTTGGCAAGCACTTTGATTTCATCCAATTCCTCTTTGGTACAATCAGGGCGGACGGGACCTGCAAAGTCCATACACAATTCTACGCCCTCAAAGCCGTATGCTTTTGCCTTGGGGAACATTACCTTCGGGTCATTGTCGGCAAACGCCCACATACTAACGCCTTTTTTCATATCCATTACCTTCGTTTCACTCAAAAACGATGGGTTTGCCTTTACGAGAGCTTTCGTAAACGGCGCAAATGATTTTTTGAATCTTCAGTGCCTCTCTTGCGCTGATTTCCAGTTGTTCTTTGCCTTGCACGGCATTATAAAACTGACGAATTTGTCTTACGTGTTGTAAGCCCCAGTATTCCTTACCGACACCCTTGAGTACGGCTTCTGCATCGTTTTGGCGCTTTGTGATAACGGTGCCGTCGTTTAAGGTGATGGTAACCTCTTCGTAGGACAACACCGCTTTACCGTTTTCGCACAGCAGACGAATCTCAATCGGCTCGTCACAACCGTAGTTATTCATCGCCCAAAAACCGTATGTAGCACCGTTTTTATACTTGATAAAGCCTTCTGCGCTGTCATCCACTTCCATAATATCGTGACCGCGATTATCATAATGTGCATAGACCGATGCGGGTTCAGACCCAATAAACCAGTTGACAAGGTCCATCGAGTGAATGGCCTGGTCGATAATGACACCGCCACCTTCTTTATCCCAGGTACCTTTCCAATCGGACCAGGAATAATACTCATCGGGCTTACACCAAGTCAGTACCGAACGGGCGCTGATAACCTTACCGAGTGTACCGTCTTCAATGTACTTTTTCACCAGTTGGGACGGAGAATTGTAGCGGCATTGGAAAATAATGCCGTAATGCACGCCCAACTTCTCCGCCAACTCAACGTTCTCTACCGCATCTTTCATTTCAATGCTGATCGGCTTTTCACACAAAGTGTTAATACCGTGTTCAATAGCAAATTTTGAAATAATGGGATGCAGATAGTGAGGTACACACACGTGTACCACATCGGGTTTTTGCTCTGTGAGCATCACCTTATAGTCGGTATATGCTTTGGTGTTATACGCTAAAGCCGTCCCTTCCGCACGGTCGGGTTTGATGTCAC
>JAZNXY010000104.1:0-20519 GCA_045594105.1 Acutalibacteraceae bacterium
GTATGGCTATCTCCCTCGGTCGTCTGCGTGAAGACACACAGTATGACTACAAGTTTGTCGGCTTATCCCACAACACACTGCGTGGCGCTGCGGGCGGTGCTATGCTGTTAGCAGAACTGCTGTGTGCAGAGGGATACATGGACTAATTTATAAAGAGATAACAACAGCCGAAGAGAGTCGAATATCCAATCTTGTGTTTCGGTTCTTTTCGGCAAAGTACGAAAGGGTGGTTTTATGAGTAAAAAAATCGTTTTTAAAGGTGCTGCTACCGCTTTGGTTACCCCTATGAACGCCGATTACTCGGTGAATTTCGACCGCCTCACCTCTTTGGTGGATGATCAGATTACAAGCGGCATTGATGCTTTAATTATCTGCGGTACCACAGGTGAAAAATCTACCCTCAACTATGAAGAACACATCAAGGTTATCGAAACCGCTGTCAAAGCGGCCGCAGGCCGCATACCGATTGTTGCCGGTGCAGGCAGCAACGATACCGTGTATTCGGTCGGCTTGTGCAACGATGCCATTGCCGTCGGTGCAGATGCTTTGCTGATGGTCACACCCTACTATAATAAGACCTCGCAAAAAGGTCTTATCGCACATTATACCTACGTGGCAGACCGTGTTGACGCACCGATTATTCTTTACAACGTACCGTCACGTACCGGTGTAAACATTCAACCGGAAACGTACAAAGAACTCGCAAAGCATCCCAATATCGTAGCCACAAAGGAAGCGAGCGGTGATATTTCCGCTATTGCGAAAATCCGCAATCTTTGCGGCGACGACCTGATGCTGTATTCGGGTAACGATGACCAGATTGTACCGTTGCTCTCATTAGGCGGTATTGGTGTTATCTCGGTGCTTTCCAACGTTCTTCCCAAAGAAACGCATGATATGTGTGCGGCATATTTTGCAGGCGATGTCGCACAAGCCACTGAAATGCAGCTGCAATATATTCCGCTTATCAACGCTCTGTTCAGCGACGTGAACCCCATTCCTGTCAAGGAAGCTATGGAAATGCTCGGTAAGCAAACCGGGCCCTGCCGTTTGCCGCTCGTTCCGATGAGCGACGACAAACGTGCGTCTCTGAAGGCGGAACTCGTAAAATTAGGATTACTGTAAAGGTCGTGACTCAATTGAAAATCATTTTGACCGGTTGCAACGGCAAAATGGGCGCTGTACTCTCCCGTTGCATCGCAGAAAAAGAAAATATGAATACAGTAGCAGGCCTGGATATTACCGACTGCTTTGATGGTGCGTATCCTGTATATGCAAATCCCGCTGCAGTTAACGAAAAGGCGGATGTTATCATTGATTTTTCCAATCCTGCCGCATTATCCAAAACCATTGCGTTAGCAAAAGCACAGAATATTCCCGCAGTCATCGCCACCACAGGTCTTTCTGCCGAACAAATGGCAGCTGTTGAAGCATTGGCGAAGGAAGTTCCTGTTTTCTTCTCGGGCAATATGTCGCTGGGTATCAACCTGCTTACAGAGCTGGTAAAAAGAGCGGCGGCTGTTTTAGGTAACGACTTCGACATCGAAATTGTTGAAAAGCATCACAATCAGAAGGTGGACGCCCCCTCCGGCACCGCCCTGATGCTGGCAAACGCCGCAAAGGAAGGTCTTGACTTCGAGCCCGAATACGTATATGAACGCCATAGTGTACGTCAAAAGCGTGAGAAAAAGGAGATTGGTATTTCCGCTGTTCGTGCCGGCACCATTGTGGGTGAACACGACGTAATTTTCGGCGGCCGAGACGAGGTTATTACCTTATCTCACCTAGCACTGTCCAAAGAAATCTTTGCTACCGGTGCTATCAATGCCGCTGCATTCCTTATCGGAAAACCTGCCGGTATGTATTCGATGAAAGATATGTTAGCATAACAAAACGCCCTTCACATTGTGAAGGGCGTTTCTTTTATAGTTCTTTTACAAGCTGTTGGAACACGTCGCCACGTTCTTCAAAATTCTTGAAGATACCATAACTCGCTGCAGCAGGCGACAACAAGCAGATTTTACCTTTTGCGGTAACCTTTTTTGCAACGGTTACCGCTTCTTTTAAGTCCCTCACTAAAATAAACCGCTCGGGAAAGGCGGGCACTTTCGCCATTACCTCGTCAAAAATACGCCTACCTGTCGCTTCCATTAAAATGATATGCGGCACCTTACAGATCACGAGATAGTCCACAAGCACCGTATAATCAATGCCTCTCTCCATACCGCCAATCAGCACCGAATCGGTGTCTTTCAGCGTTTCTATTGCCCGAATGGTAGTTTCACCGATCGTGGAAATAGAATCATCGAAAAAGCGGATACCACCGTACTCGCCCACCGGCTGTAAACGATGCGGCAAGGGCTGATAGGTTTTCAGTGCCGACGTAAAGGTTTCATCCGAAATGCCGGTGCGTGCACAAATAGCATATACCACACCAATATCAAAAGCGTTGTGTTCGCCCAGAAGTAAAATATCTTCCGTTGGAATGGTATAGGTCGTGCCGTCTGCCAAGGTCACCACACCGTCTTTAATCATAATATCCGCAGGGGTTTCGTCACCGGACACACTGATCGCCGTACCCTTATAGGTGCCCTCTACAGGCATATCGTGTACATTGCAGAACAAGAAGCTGCCATATTCCTGCCAAAGATAAATATTCTTTTTGGACGCCTGGTACTTTTCTACTGTACCATAGTGATCAAGATGCTCCTCATAGATATTCAGCAGCACAGCCGTATGCGGTGCAAAGCGGGTAAACTCCAGCTGATGACAGGAAAGCTCCATTACCGCAACCGTCCGCTCATTCATCTCTTCCACACGTTCAAACGCAGGAATACCGATATTACCGAGCAACACGGTATCAAGCCCCGCAGTTTTCAAAACATGGTACAGCAACGTTGCGGTCGTGCTTTTTCCCTTTGTACCCGTAACGCCAATGGTCTGCTGTCCGTAAACTGCCAAAAACACCTCCGCCTGCGAGGTGATGAAGCATTTGTAGCTCTCAAACGGACGGTCCAGCACTATACCGGGACTTTTGAATACCACGTCATAATCATCCAAAGTATCCTGATAGTGATCGCCGCATACAAGCAATGCCTCGCTACCCTCGGGGAGTGTGATCTCCTGTTTATCTGCGATGGTGAGCGATGCATATCCACCCACTTCCGACAAAATGGAATAGGTAGATTTACCTTCCCTGCCAAATCCCAGCAGCAGTACTTTTTTGCCCGCCACCATCTGAAGCAACGTATTTTTCAAAGCGAATCACCGTCCTCCAAAGCAACGTCTTTTGAGTAAGCTCTCATAATACGGCGGCAACAAGTGATCGTGATCATAGTAACCGAGATAGTTCTTATCATCCGTACGGTATTTTTGATACAAATCGGTAGTCTTATAATAACGCAGCATCATCGGCAACGGCTCTTCATCCAATTCCATAGCAATAATCGCTTCCACCGCCGCTGCGTTGGCTTCGTCACGACTGCCCACACATTCAAACGGTTTTTCGGGAAGAATACCCACCAACTGTTTGAAGGTGTCCAACAAGCCCTCGTCCTCCATTAAATCCTTGCCGAAAATATCACACAAATATTCGTGCGACAAGAACGGCGACAAAATCAAAAAGACAAACAAGCATTTAGGGCAATTACCACACCAGGCATCCCTTTTACTGCCGGCGTTACAGCTACGGAAGGCACGGTGATAGCTCACCATTCCCGCAAAAAAGCCCGCTATCTGATATTCACTCAGCGGACGCAACAAGCTAAAATAGGTAATACCGGAATCAATATAGGATGCCTCGTACTCCTGAAAATCACGTTCAAAGGCAAGACTTTTGGAATACTGATGATTCACCGTGCTACCTTCGACCGTGCTTTCGTTTGCACTGGATTCATTCGACAAAACGATATACTGCAAACGGTACATATAGGCAGTAATCAAAGAGGAAAATGCTACAATAGCCGAAAACGGTGTGTGCCCGTTCAGGAATCCTTCTTTATTGAGGCGCAGCATTTCAGAATCCAACGTACGTTTGGGAGACAACATACGATCTGCAGTAAACCCTGCAATTTCTGCCGTGCGAATGGTCGCCTCGCGAGGATTGATGATGTAGCAATAATTCATATCCATTCTCTCGTTGAGAAGCTCCATAGTCAGCACCGAGTCCTTGCCACCGCCGACAGGAATCAAATGACCGCAAACCTGCTTTTTCATCGGCTTATAGCCCTTAGGTGCTTTGCCGCAGGACACCAACGTCATAAAACCAATCGGATCAAGGGGTATTTCGTTACAAAAGAAAAACTCTCCGAGCCCATGGAAATACAACCGCTTAAACCACATCATCTGGTCTTCGGTCAGCGCGCCTGCATACACCTCTACACGAGGCGAACAGGTCAGTTTCCAATAACTGACAAGCTCCACCATACCAAGTCCAAATACCATCGCTTCCAACGTGGCATTCTTCGCTACCGTTATCGGAAAATCTTTGCATTTCGGGAACGACCAACGTGGCGAGAAGGTAGTTAACCCCTCAATTTCAAAATGATATTCAATATCTAACGTCGTTTCGGTTTCGGTCACCGTGTGCGACATATACCGAAAAACGGGATACTTTTCACGCAATTCCTCGTAGGTAAACATAACATAACCCCCTTTCTGTACAGTATATCAAAACCCCTGCAAAAAAGCAAGAGCATCTGCCTTAACAGATGCTCTTTTTATTAACGGCAAAGCGGAATCAACAACAACATATCCTCCGCAAGGTATTCCTCTGACAAAGCATTTTCTTCCATGATAGCATCCATTGCCGTATGACATTTTTTCGCAATTTCCCACACGGAGTCGCCCTTTTTTGCCCGACAAATCCGTAACGCCGCCTTTTCCTCTGCATACGGCTCTGTCTCGGTTTCAAAACCGCAAATCCCGTCACAATGCTTCTGCGCATACCCTTGTCGTACCGAAAAAAGCTCCATACGGATTTCTATCCGACCGCCCACCACGGCAAAGTCGGTATCGGTCACATATACCTCTACCGCTAACCGATCACAGACCTGTGCAAACTGTAACACGAAATCTCCTGTGTGCTCATAATACGAAATGCAACCGTCACGATCACGAGCCAACAAAGAAAACTGCAATCTCCCGTCAACATAGCTGTGTTGCCCGTCTGTACGGGTGGAAAGGGAAACTACTTCACACCACAAATCGACAATTTCCGAAATGGAATCCGACGGCAGATCCAGAACTTCTTTCAGTGTGGTGGTATCTTGGCAAGAGAACAATAATTGTTCTGCCAAAAACTGTGTACGTGCGGCATAGGAAGGATGTGTAGCGGTATACACATCGGTGACAATCGCTGCTTGTGTTTCTCCAAAAGCATCCAATCGCACACACAGCTTCAAGTTGACGCTCAACAACGTACCGTTACCGTTTGCATCGGTTTTCACCTGCACGTCTCTCGACAAAACATCTACACAGGCATTCACCGTATCTCCTTCGCAAAGACCCTCTAAATCCAATATCTGACTAAACGGAAACTCATGAATGGCACAAGCCGTTGTCCCCTCCGCCAAATCAACGGTATATAGTGTCCGCAAGGTAACCTTCCCTTTTACAATCGCTTTATCGGTCAGCTGTTTAACAGTGTCCACCACCGCCGTAGCCGCTGTTCTGACAATACGTTCTGCAGATGGTTTATTTATACCGACGTCTACGGTTTCTGTAATGGAGAAGCTTTTCTCAACATTCCCTGTCGGTGACGTACAACAAACGGTATCACGCTTACAATATACCGCTTTTCCCGCAATATCGGACAGCACCTCCACTTCTCGTTTCTTTTCTTGTTTACAGCATGCGGAAAGTGTTCCGTGCACCTGAATGCGTCGCGGGCTGGTAGCACGACAATTCAGATAATTCACCCGAGCAGTCACATACGGTAAATTACCGTCATTTTCTTCCCACGGCAGCGTACCGCTGAAGGGCTGCACGCATTCAAACGTATGTGTACACTTTCGTCCCTCGTCCAGATACAGCACATGAACGGTAGCTTCGCCCTCCACCACAAGTTTGTCCCCACCGACACGACGTGCAAGCACAACCGGGGTCATGGTACACTTCAGTACGGCAGCAATATCAGGGCAATAATCCGGCAACAGATATTCTCCGTCAACGGTACATTCCGCAGCGCAATTGCCGTTTTCGTAAAGCGAAAGTACTGCGGTTTCGGTTTTGAAATCCATCATAACATCTCCTCCTTTGTACAGCTCATATATATGCCGTAAAAAAGGAGAGTATGTCATCAGCAATTATCTTTATCAATCGGGAGTCGAATAAACTGTCGCAGCAGCGCCTTGCCGTTAAACGGAATCAACGGATACAGATAGCGTTTACCCGTCACCGTTTCGGCAGTTGCCATCAGCAATGCTATGATAACAAGTCCAATAGCAAAGCCCCACCAATTCAGCAAAGCAATCAGCACGGTGAGCATCATCCGAAACAGCTTAAAGGCATACCCCAACTCAAAACTCGGTTGGGTAAAATTGGCGGTAGCGGTAAATGCCATATACAGCAACACCTCCGGCACGAAAATACCCGCAGATACGGCAAACTCACCCAAAATCAGACCACCCACCACACTGAACGCATTATTCAATGCATTCGGCGTATTGAGAGAAGCCAGCTTAATGCCGTCAATAATCAGTTCCGAAATAAGAATTTGAAGTAATATAGGCACTTCATTTGGTTCCCGTATCAGCAAAAACTGCAATGAAGGCGGTACTGACTGCGGATTTTTTACCAATAAATACCATAACGGCATCAACAGTAATGTTGCCCAGAAAATAACCGTTCTTACCAAACGCAAGTAGGTGCCTATCAACGGTGGGAAACAAAAATCATTGGTATCCTGCAAAAACTCAAAAATCGCTGACGGTACAATCATTGCGGAGGCGGAGTTGTCCACAATAATGACGATCTGCCCTTCATTGATACACGCCGCTACCGTATCCGGCCGTTCTGTATACCGTATTTTCGGCAGCGGATTATACCATTGTCTTGGCACCAGACATTCCGCAAGACTTTCCTGCGCCATGGTCAGAGACGAAATGTGTATTTTTTTGAGCTTTTCCCGTAAAAGCTTCAACTGCTTGCGATTGACACGCTTATCCATATAACAAACCACCACATCGGTGGCGGAAATATCCCCTATCTGATACAGCTCCATGGTAAGCTGTGGATCACGGATACGGCGGCGGATCAGTGCCGCGTTAAACAGCATCGTCTCTACAAAACCATCGTGTGAGCCACGCATCACACGGTCAGTATCCGGCTCTTGTATACCACGTGCAGGATAGGAACGTGCTTCTATCAGTATAACTCCGTCTACGCCCTCTATGACCAATGCCTGCAGACCCGACAGCACCGCCTTTGCCACGTTTGCGATATCGTCATCGGTTGCAATCTGTATATGCGCCAGGAACTTCTCTTCAAAGCAACCCGCCGTTCCAATGTTTTCAAAATCCTCATCCTGCAGCGTCATGATATATTCGAGCAATCTTTGCAGGATTTCATTGTTCGCAAACCCGCTCACCAGAAACAGCTGTGCATCTTTACTGCCAACGGCAAAATGCCGCACAACAACATCAAAGCTGGCGTCTACCCGCAAGTATGTTTTCAATGCTTCCACCGTTTCGCTATATTTTCTGTTTTGCATATTTTCACCTCTTCCTTATGGTTGCCTGAAAAGGTAAAAATATCCGAAAAAAGCCCCGCTCAAATGAGCGGGGCTTTCGCAAAGGTTTTCTTATTCCTCTTCGTCCTCTTCGTCTTCTTCGAGTTCGAATTCGAGCAGTTCGCCACAGTTGGGGCAATCAATGCTGCCGTCAAGCAAGGTTTCGCCATCAACCACGATTTCTTCTCCGCAGCTCGGGCAGGTTACATCATACAGATCTTCGTCCCAATCGCCACAGCAATCACAATCGCAATCGCAGTCATCTTCGTCATCCAATTCGTCGTACACGACCTCTTCCAAGGTGGAAAGATCTTCGTCAACAGCATCAACCTGTTCGGACAATTCAGCAACGTAATCCTCGAGGTCCACAGCATCTTCCGCCATATCACCGAGTACTTCGATGATCGCTTTCAGCAATTTGCCTTCTTTGGTGCTCTCGTCAAGGTCGAGACCTTCAGCAAGACCTTTGATATATGCTACTCTTTCGGTAGTGTTCATAAAGCAGTTCCTCCTTTGTGTAACACAAACAGTATATCTTATGCACGCTCCATATATTCACCCGTGCGGGTATCAATACGGATCATTTCGCCTTCTTCAATAAACAACGGCACACGTACTTCAGCACCGGTTTCGAGGGTAGCGGGTTTGGTAGCATTGGTCGCAGTGTTACCGGCAAAACCGGGGTCGGTCTGGGTTACCTGCAACTCAACAAAGTTCGGCGGCTCTACGCCAAATACTTTGCCCTTGTAAGACATTACACGGCATACCATGTTTTCTTTAACGAACTTGAAGTTGTCGGACAGAACATCTTTGCCAATAGGCAACAGTTCATAGGTTTCGCTGTCCATAAAGTAGTACAGGTCACCGTCGCTGTAAGAAAATTCCATTTCTTTTCTCTCCACGAACGCAGTCGGGAATTTTGCGGTCGGGTTATAGCTCTTTTCAACCACAGAGCCGGTAATTACGTTTTTGATCTTGGTTCTGACAAACGCCGCACCTTTACCGGGTTTTACGTGCTGAAATTCTACAACCTGAAGAACGTTACCGTCCTCTTCAAAAGTTACACCATTACGAAAATCGCCTGCAGATATCATATCGATATACCTCCAATTTTATACTTACAACATATTTTACCGCACATCACATTTTTTTGCAAGTGTTATGATGTATTTTCAGTGATTTTTTTACAAAATTATCAATTCTTTTTTGGCTTCTGTCAGGTTTTCGTTGCCGTTTTCGGTGACAAGGACCATATCTTCGATGCGAACACCAAACTGCCCTTCCAGATAAATGCCGGGCTCTACCGTCACAACCGTTCCCGCACACAAAGGCCGCTCGTTAGCAAGCGGCGACAAGCGAGGCGCTTCATGAATCTCCACGCCTACACCGTGCCCGGTGCCGTGTCCGAAGCTTTCGCCATATCCCGCCGCTTTGATAATATCACGTGCAAAGGCATCCGCCTCTTTTCCCGAAACGCCTGCACGAATACCGTTTAGTGCCGCTTTTTGTGCACGCAGTACCGTTTCATATACGTGTTTTTGCGTATCGGTAACCTCCCCCACCGCTACCGTACGGGTCATATCCGCATGGTAACCGTGATACAATGCACCGAAATCCATTGTTACAAAATCACCGTTTTCGATAGGTTTATCGGTAGGTACACCGTGCGGACGAGACGTATTGGCACCCGACACCACGATAAAGGGAAACGAAACACCGTCTGCACCGTTTTGTCGCATATAGAACTCCAACTCCAAAGCCACCTGCTTTTCGGTGACGCCTGCCTTGATATACGGCAGGATATGGTCAAAGCCCTTTTCAGTAATCGCCTGTGCTTGTTTAAGACACGCAATTTCCTCAGCGTCCTTTATAAGTCTTGCTGTGGAAAGTGCGTTTTCCAAGGTATCGTCGGCAACAACCTCCACCTGCAACGTCTGCAAACGATGAAATTGTGCAAGGGAAATACCCGATTCAACATACAACCGCTGAATACCGTTCTCCCCGAGCAATGTATTCACCGTTTTCATAATACCGCTGCAGGATACACAGTGCATACCTTGTACCGCTTCTCTTGCCGCTTCAATATAACGGGAATCGGTCAGCAAATAGGCATTGTTCGCCGTTAACAATACACCACCGTCTTCGTAATCAAACCCTGTCAGATAGCGACAAGCAGGTATGGTAAGACACAAAGCCGCCTCCTGCGGTGCGAGTATTTTCTGTATACAATCAGCACGCATATTACAAACCTTCCTTTGCAGCTGTGTACAAACGGCACATGGCAGCCGCATCGGCCGTTTGGGTGCCGTCCGACTCGCAAATCACCGTCGGGGTACAACCCCGTTCTGCCAGCAATTCCATTAAGGGTTGGGGCTCCGGGCCAAACACCTCGTCAGCAAAGGTCAGATGCCGTTTTTCACCGCCTGCTGTATATTCGATTTTTGAAAAATGAATATGAAACTCACGGGCACGCTGTTCACCGAGTGCATCTGCCATAGCATCAACCACGCTGCCAAATGCCTCTTTACTGTTCATACCGCCAAGCGTACGACTGTTCAGATGACCAAAGTCTACACAAGGCAAAAACCGTTCATCTACCTTACAAAATGTCAGTACCTCTTCCAAGGTGCCGAGCTGGTTGATTTTCCCCATTACCTCGGGGCAGATACGCACCTGCGACAATCCGTTATCATCCAATGCTTTTTGTGCTTTTTTCAGTGTTTCCACGGCAATTGCCGTAGCTTCTTCACGGGTACGTCCGCCAAGTCCGCCGGGATGCACCACAATACGGGTGCCGCCGAGTTTGGTGACCGCAGCCGCACTTTCCAAGATATACCGTACACTGTTATCCCGCTTTTCTTCTTCGACAGAGGCCAAAGAAATGTAATACGGTGCATGGAGAGACAGCTGTATATTGTGCTTTTCCGCCGCAGTACGCAACGAAACAGCGGTTGCATCGCTCAAGCGCACACCCCGACCGCACTGATATTCATAGGCAGAAAGCCCGTGCTCCGCCAAAAAAGCAGGCATCTGTGCGGTGGATTTATACCCTGCCGCATAGAATGCATCACAATTCCCTGCAGGACCGAACTTTGCCGTCATACACTCATCTCCCAACGTTTCATCACTATCTTTTCCAGCTTTCTCTTAAAACGGATAAATGCTGTATCTGTTGCGGTATCTATCGGCAGAACCTGAATTACACGCATACCGGCCGCCTTACCGCCAAGCACGTCGGTAAATATCTGGTCGCCGATAACCACACATTCCTGCCGTGTAAGCCCTCTTTCCTTCATCGCACGAAGAAAGCCGATCGGTAACGGCTTTGCCGCAGATGCAGTAAACGGCAAGCCCAGGTGTTGTGCGAAAGGCCGCACCCGTTTTTTTGTACCGTTAGATACAATTACAGGTGTAAAGCCGTTTTGCTTCACATCCTCTAACCACGCAGAAACAGCGGGATTCAGGTCTTGACTGTTATGGGTGGTCAGGGTGTTGTCCACATCGAGCAGCAGGGCTTTTACTTCCATTTCGTGCAAAAGTGCCACCGATACGGCAGTAATATCTTTCTTTAATAAAAAAGGTCGAAAAATCGACATAGTATCTCCCCTTCAACGAGAAAAGACGGGCATAAGAGCCCGTCTTTTTTGAGAACTTATTTAAATTTTCTCTTGCGTGCAGCTTCAGATTTCTTCTTACGCTTCACAGAAGGCTTCTCGTAATGCTCTCTTTTACGCACTTCGGCTAAAACACCGGAGCGAGCACAGGATTTTTTCCATCTACGAAGAGCACTATCCAGAGTTTCATTTTCTCTGACTCTAACTTCTGACATCTTAATTCCCTCCCTCCGCCTGACAGCAGGGGTAATATCCATAAGATAGATTATACAGTATAAAAGTTCATTCTGTCAAGACTTATTTTGCAACAATATTTAACAATTTTCCTTTGACATAAATTTCCTTAATAACTGTCTTCCCGTCAAGATCTGCGGCAACACGTTCTTCCGCTTTGGCAGCAGCAATAACCTCTTCCTGCGTCGCCTCGGCCGATACGTTGATTTTTGCACGAATTTTACCGCAAACCTGCACCGCAATCTCTACGGTTTGTTCCACACAAGCCGCCTCGTCATAGGTCGGCCAGGGCTCAAAGGCAATTGTATCGGTATGACCCAAAGACTGCCAGATCTCCTCGCCCACGTGAGGCGTGATACAAGAAATCATTTTGACAAAGCCCTCTGCGTATTCTCTGGGACAGGTGCCTGCTTTATATACCTCATTGATAAAGATCATCATCTGTGCAATAGCGGTATTAAAGCCCAGGGTTTCAAAGTCACCGGTCACCTTTTTCACCGTTTGATTGTAAATCTTGGTCAAAGTGCCGTCATTAGTCTCTGTGATGTTTGCCGGCTCGGTAAAGAAGGTAAATACACGGTTAATAAACTTTCTGGCGCCGGCCACAGCAGCAGTAGACCAAGGTTTAGATACTTCCAGCGGTCCCATAAACATCTCATACAAACGCAACGTATCTGCACCGTAATCCCGCACAATATCGCTGGGGTTAACCACAAATTCAGGGAAACGTTTACCCATTTTGATGCCGTTTTCGCCTAAAATCATACCTTGATGCACCAGCTTTTTGAACGGTTCCTTCACAGGAGACAATCCTTGATCGTAAAGGAAGCGGTTCCATATACGTGCATACATCAAATGACCCACCGCATGCTCCGGGCCGCCTACATACAGGTCAACCGGCAACCAATGCTCCAGCAATTTGGGATCACAGAAGGTCTCGTCATTATGCGGGTCAATATAGCGCATAAAGTACCAGGAAGAGCCGGCAGAACCGGGCATGGTAGATGTTTCACGAACGCCTTTTAAGCCGTTTTTGTCATACTGCTTCCATTCCTCTGCATTTTCAAGAGGTGCTTTGCCGCCACGGCCTTTATAGTCTTCCAACACAGGCAACACAACCGGCAATTCCTCATCAGGCAGGAACACCGTCTCGCCTTCTGCAGTGTATACGCACGGAACGGGCTCGCCCCAATACCGCTGACGTGCGAAAATCCATTCACGGAAATGGTAATTGGTCTTACGGCGGGCAACCCCCTGCTTTTCCAGCTTGCAGGTGATGGCTTCTTTCGCCTCTTCTACCGTCATACCGGTAAACTCTTCGGAATTGATAAGACGGCAACCTTTCCCCAAATAATCCTGCTTTTCAAAAGCACACTCGCTGACATCACGGCCCTCAATAACCTGCAGCATAGGAATCGTGTGAGCAATGGCATATTCAAAGTCACGTTGATCGTGACTGGGTACTGCCATAACCGCTCCCGTACCGTAGTTTGCCAACACAAAGTCACCGATAAACACCGGCACTTGTTTGCCATTAACAGGGTTGATGGCATATACGCCTTTGAGCGGACAACCAGACTTACTCTTATTGAGATTGGTACGGTCCATATCCGATTTTTTCACCGTTTCGTTTATGTACGCTTGTACCTCGTCACGGTTTTCCACACGATCCAACAAGCTCTCTGTTATCTTACCGTCGGGCGCCAGTACCATAAAGGTAATACCGTAAATGGTCTCAATACAGGTGGTGTAGATAGAGAAGCTACCGCCACCCACCAATTCAAAATCTACCTCCACACCGGTAGATTTACCGATGCAGTTACGCTGAATCTCTTTGGTGGATTCGGGCCAATCAATCTCCTCCAAGCCCTCCAGCAGCTGCTCTGCGAAGGCGGGCTGATCAATGACCCACTGCATCATATTTTTCTTCACGACAGGATAGCCGCCTCGCTCGGATTTACCGTCAATCACCTCGTCATTAGACAACACGGTACCCAGCTCTTCACACCAGTTTACCGGCATCTCAATGCGTTTTGCGTAGCCCGCTTCCCACAGTTTCTTAAAAATCCACTGGGTCCATTTATAAAACTCGGGATCGGAGGTGGCAGTCATTTTGGACCAGTCATAGTCAAATCCCAGTTCTTTTAACTGTCTGGAGAAGGTCTTAATGTTTTGCTCGGTAAAGCCGTTGGGGTGGTTGCCGGTAGAAACGGCATACTGCTCCGCAGGCAGACCAAAAGAGTCGTATCCCATAGGATGCAAAACATTATATCCCTGCATACGTTTCATACGGGACATAATATCGGTTGCCGTATACCCTTCGGGATGTCCTGCGTGCAGGCCCACACCCGACGGATACGGGAACATATCCAAAACATAGTATTTAGGTTTAGAGAAATCCCACACATCTGTATGGAAGGTATCATTCTCTTCCCAATATTTTTGCCATTTTGCTTCGACTTCCGAATGATTGTAGCGCATTTATATCTCCTCGGTTTCCAAAAATTGTTTCAACTCTACTGTGGTGCCGTCCTTCCACAAACGTTCAATATCATAAAAGCCACGGGCTTCCTGCTGAAAAATATGCAGAACAACCTCACCGTAATCCAACAATATCCAACGTGCGGCAGTATATCCTTCTATACGGTTGGGTGTGATATCACAAACACCCAAATCCCGTTCTACATAGTCGCAAAGTGCTTTTACCTGCGTGTTGCTGCCACCTGTTACAAATACAAAGTAATCGGCAATAGCAGAAACGCCGTTCACATCAATCGCAACAATGTCTTTGCCTAAGTGCGTATCTAAAGAGCGTATAATACGCCCCAACTTTTCTTTTGATGTCATATATTCTCCTGTCATTGTGCAGTGGTGGTGGTAGTGACAGGTGCCGCCGTTGTAGCACCGCTTTGCTCTATCGCCAGGGCCTGCATCGCTTGTTCATTGATTTCTACCGCCGTACCCGTTGCTGTCAATTCTGTAATTAACAAATGCTCCGTTTTCAGCTCCAGACCGTGAGGATTAAAAGAATCCTGCAGCAGCTTCAGACAAGCTTCACGATCAATACCAAAATAGGTTGCCGTACCGAGCTTTGCAATTTTGCCGGGCATCGTATAGAACTTAGCGGTATTCAAATCAATCTTTTTGAAGTTAACCAACAATTTAGACAGTGCCTGTGCGTAGGTCATATTTTCGGCACTGCCGGGATGCACGCCTGCCATCATTTTTGCCACGGATGCGGCATCGGTGTTGGTGCGAATGGGTGCACCGCCTGCCATAATGGGAGACACCACGTTTTCGTACAGTGCTTTTTCATCCATAGCGGACAAGCGCTGCAGTAATGCTGTCCACACCTTGCGCTGACGGGCAAGACGGGCAACGTCCTTTGCGGGAGTGTTGTTGAAATCGTAATCCGCCGCATAATACAATGCTGCTTTGCCGTCTAAAATGCGTTTGCCTGCGGCATATTGTACGCCATCCACCGTGATAGCCGCTTCCAATTCCACATCAATGCCGCCAACCAAATTAACCAGATTCACCAACGTTTCACGCGGTAACAAGAAATAGTTATCGATCGGCATACTGAGCTGATCATTAAAGAATGCCACAAGACTTTCCACGGCAGAACCTGTTTTTTCAGTCAACGGTGTACTGCAAACAGTGTGCTTGCCATCCTTCTGCTCCGGCTCGAACACACGCTTTCTGCAGGTTTCACACCAGGTAAGCGGTGTCGGATTGTTCCAGACATTACCCAGGCGAGAAACCGCCCACGCACCGCTGTTACCCATATAGGTATCTACCGGCATCTGCAAGAAGTTAACAGATTTCGCTTTTTTATCAAAGCAAACGAGGGTTACCATATCCATAGCGGCACTGTCATCCTCACCCATTAAACCAACCGCAAAGTAAGAAACCTTCTTTTCGGCGGCTTCGGGGGTGGTGTCATAGGAAGTAATGTCAACGTTATGTGCATTACCGCCGGAAGAAAAGCTGGAAATGATACCGAAAATAACCACACCGACAAACACCAACGACAAGGTCACAAGAACCGCCACCAGCACACGGATAATCACCGTGCCTACCGGCACCTTTTTCTTCTTTGCTTTCTTTGCCGCGGCTTTTTTCTTCTTAACGCCTGCAGAAGTCGCAAGACTTACTTGCTTTTCTTTGCTCTTTTTGTTGTTATTTGCCATCGACATTGCCTCCTGTCAGTATTTCTCTGAGTGCCGCCTGCGTATCGGGATGTACCGCGGCACCTTTTCGTTCCAACTCCCGAATCGTATATTGAAGTGCGTATTGCATCGCATACTCAAGCGATTTCTCGGCACGCTCACGCATCACATCCACATCGGGATAGGTGCGGTCGGCAGAAATGAAATCCGCTATAAAAATAACCTTTTCCAGCAAGGACATACCCGCTCTTGCAGTTGTATGATACCGTATAGCATGCACAATATCCATATCACTAATGCCCAAAATGTGTTCCGTAAATGCGGCACCCGCCATTGCGTGCCACAGCTTCGGAGCGTTCTTTTCGACATCGGTTAACAGTATACCAAAGTCTTGCAGGATTTGCAACTGTTCCATACCGGAAGCATCCTTCATCACATCGTGCAGCAAGCCCGCTACACGTGCCTTATGCACATTGGCACCGTAACGCCGTGCCAGCAGCTCTGCGGATTTTGCAACCTCCAGGGAATGCAAAAAGCGGTAATTGCTTTCACGTTTACGGATAATCTCTATCAGCTGCAATTCCAACTGCCGTTGTGCATCAGCATCGTTGTCCGTATACAATCGATTTTCGGTAATATAGGTTATCACCGTCTCCGGCACAAGCCCTTCCAAAAGCTGTCCGTTTGCGATACGTGTACGGATCTCAGTAGAAGAAATATCCCCTACCGCCTGTTCGGCAACATACCATTTCCCGCCGAGTGCTTCCCCATGTTCACGCAATGTCGTTGCAGAAACACCGTCACGGGGCACGGTACAAACGGTCACCATACCGAGAATCTCTTCGGCACAGTACCAAGTACCCAAAGTCATAAACATATCCGCACCGACAAACAGATACAAATCGGCATTAGGATAGAGGTTTTTCAACTCACGCAACGTATCTATCGTAAAGCTGGCACCGCCACGTTTGATTTCAAGATCGGAAACAACAAAACGTGGATCCTGTGCCGTAGCGATTTCACACATCTTCAAACGATGTTCGGCAGGGGCAATCTTCCCTTTTGCCTTATGTGGCGGAACAAAGGTTGGCATAAACAGCACCGTATCCAGAGACAAAGCATCTGCCAACATACCCGCCATCCGCAAATGCGCAGTATGTATAGGATCAAAGGTGCCGCCAAATAATGCTATTTTCATTTCTTCGGCAGAACAATGACGGGCTCTTTCGCAGGACGATACAGCACAAAGGTACGACCTACCACCTGTACCGATGCCGCATTGACAGCAGCCGCAATTTCCGCTGCCGCCTCCTTTGCGGTAACAGGTGCGGTTTCAAGAACCTTGCCTTTTATCAATTCACGTGCTTCCAAGGCATCGTCTGCCTGTTTTACCAACATGTCTGCAATACCGCCTTTTCCGACATGCAAAACAGGTTGTAATGTATTGGCTTGTGCACGTAAAAATGCACGTTGTTTACTTGTCAACTCCATTAGTTTTCTCCTTGTTTCTTCAAAAAATCGCTCAAAAGCGGTGCAAACACACGCAGTGCTTTACCACGATGGCTGATAGCATCTTTTTCTGCAGGTGAGATTTCCGCAGAGGTTTTGCCCGGAAAATCATCGGTTACAAACAGCGGATCATACCCAAAACCGTTTTCACCTTTGGGAGCATACCCGATTTTGCCACGACAAACACCGTTTGCCGTAATGGTATCTCCGCTCGGAAACACACAGCAAATTGCAGATACAAACTGTGCACCACGCTGTTGTTCGGGAATATCCCGCATTTCATACAGTAATTTTTCGTTGCACATCTCATCGGTGCCGTTTTCTCCCGCATACCGTGCAGAATACACGCCGGGTGCTCCGTCAAGTGCATCTACCATCAAGCCCGAATCGTCTGCAATCGCAGGCAACCCGGAAAACTCGCACGCCGCTGCCGCTTTCAGATAGGCGTTTTCCGCAAAGGTCGTGCCGGTTTCTTCTACTTCGGGAAGCTCCATTCCCAAATCACGATCGGTGACCGCTTCAATACCTAACGGCAGCAAAATACGGCTGAGTTCTTCTAATTTATGTGCATTATGTGTTGCAATAATAAAACGCATTTCCGTCTCCTTATTCCTCAAACAGAGCCGCAGCAAATGCTGCGGGATCAAAGGGCTGCAGGTCATCAATACCTTCGCCTACACCGATAAACTTCACCGGCACTTTCAAATCACCACTCAGTGCCAGCACCACGCCGCCACGTGCCGTACCGTCCAATTTAGTCAGCACAATACCTGTAAGTCCTGCCACTTCCTTGAACTCTTTCGCTTGATTAACAGCATTCTGTCCCGTAGTAGCATCCAGTACCAACAGCACCTCTTTGTCTGCATCGGGCAGTTCACGTTCAATAATACGGCTGATTTTATGCAGTTCTTCCATCAAGTGTTTTTTGTTGTGCAAGCGGCCCGCGGTATCGCAAATCACCACATCCGCACCACGTGCTTTTGCGGCTGCAACCGCATCAAATACTACAGCACCCGGGTCTGCACCCTGCGTGTGCCGCACAATATCTACATCCGCACGTTTCGCCCAGATATCCAGCTGCTCAATGGCGGCATCACGGAAGGTGTCTGCTGCCGCAAGCAACACTTTTTTCCCTTCCGCTTTCAAGTTGTGTGCCAGCTTGCCGATAGTGGTGGTTTTACCCACACCGTTGACACCGATAACCAGAATCACAGAAGGTTTTGTATGCAGTGCCAGTGTGTGTTCACCTTGTAACAGCTCCGCTACAATTTCCTGCAGCAGGGCACGAACGGCAACAGGGTCGGTGACACGCTCTTCTTTAACACGCTGTTCCAGCATTTCACGAAGCATAGATGCCGTAACGGTACCTACATCACCCATAATCAGAATCTCTTCCAATTCATCGAACAAATCCTTGTCGATGCGGGTAAAGCTCTGCAAAACATCACCGATAGACCCCATCAACGCATCACGGGTCTTTTTTAACCCACCGGCAATTTTATCAAATAAACCCATAAATTATCCTCATACTCTCTTATAGGATATGTGCTTTTCATTGCGTAAAAACGCAGACAAAGACACAGCATCACCACGTGTTATTTCGTTTTTGAAAACAACATACGCCTGTGCTGCGCTGATATAAATCAGCAGCATATCTGCACCTTCCACCACACGAAACACGTCTTCATAGCGAATATGCGTCTCGCCGACAGGTGTAAACTCTGCAAGTTCATCTTGGAAAAAACGCAGCGTAAACGGCTTATTATGCATATAGCGTGCTGTAAGGTCCATCTGTGCACCATACTTTTTAGCGGTCAGTCTCGGCCAAAACAACAAACAGAGACCTGCCGCCAACATAATTACCGCACTGAAAACCATTTCCAACACCGCCGCCAGCAAAGCCACAAAAATCATAATCACCGCCATAACAACAAGTACGGTCTTTATGGGTGTGGCCTGCATATGCAGTATATAAAACCGACGGTAACGGTGTTCATTCATAATGCCTTGTACTTCAAACAACGGTTCCATACTATCATCCCTTCAAGCCGGCCGGTGTATCCATTTTGAGACCGAGTTTTTCCTCAACCTCGCTTGCACGCAGTTCAAGCAGTTTGGAAACACCACGTTCCTGCATCGTCACGCCGTACAAGGTATCCGCTTCTTCCATAGTACCCCGACGGTGGGTAATGGCGATAAACTGCGTTTTCGCACACATACGGCGCAGATATGCCGCATAACGGTCAACGTTCACGTCGTCAAGTGCGGCTTCGATTTCGTCCAGTACACAGAACGGAGACGGTGTTACCTTCAAGATTGCAAACAGCAAAGCAATAGCGGAAAGTGCTTTTTCACCACCCGACAGTGCATCCAAATTCAGAATAACCTTTCCGGGCGGTTGAATGAACATATCAATACCCGAATTGAGAATGTCATCGGGATTTGCCAGACGCAGTTCGCCCTTACCGCCGCCGAACATTTCCGCAAACACCGTGCCGAAATGCTGATTGATCATCTTAAAGCGGTCAATAAAGATTTCACGCATATGCACCGTCAGATCTTCGATCTGCTTTAACAGCTCATTGCGGGAGGTTTCTACATCCTCCACGTTGGTTTTCATAAACTGATACCGCTCGTTGACCTCTTTATATTCCTCAATGGCATCCACATTGACACTGCCGAGTGAACGAATCTTGTTCTTCAGTTCGTTCACACGACGGGTTGCCTCCGCAACGTCATCAATCGGTTTTGCTACCGCTTCCGCTTCCATACGGGTCAGTTCGTATTCCTCATACAAACGGCGGGTAAGATCATCGGTCTGTTTTTGAATCGAAAGTTGTTTTTCTTCCAGACGGACAACCTCTTGACCGAGAAGCTCACGTTCTTCATTTTTCTCACGGGATTGCTGACGCAAGCGGGTCTGTGCCGCTTCACCCTCGTTACGTTTTTGTACAAGTGCGGCAACCTCTCTGTCAGCACCACCCGCTTTTTCACGCAGGGCAGCTGCAGAAGCGGCTACCTTAGCAATTTGTCCCTCTATATCCGCATTAGCAGCTTTTAACAGGTCGATTTGTGCAAACAAATCCTGACGGTGTCCATCCGCATCGGTGCGACGTGCTTCCAATTCGGCAATCGTATGTTCAAGGCCCTCGATTTCCTTTTGTGCTGCCAGTGCATCCAGGCGGGATTGTGCAATATCCGCAGACAAACGCTCTCGCTCTTCGGCAAGTTCCCTTCTGCCACCGGACATCTCTTCAATCT
>JAZNXY010000105.1:0-48488 GCA_045594105.1 Acutalibacteraceae bacterium
TTTTTACGAACACTAATAGGTAGTATTCTTTTGATTACCTTGTTTTTAATCGGCAAAGGCAAATTTCACATTAGGACATATAAGAAAGATACCCTTTTCATTGTTTTGTCTGGTATTGCAATGGGAACAAGTTGGATGTTCTGTTTCGAAGCATATCAACAAATAGGTGTGAGTTTGTCTTCATTGCTCTATTATTGCGGACCTGTAATTGTGATGATATTATCGCCAATTATCTTCCGTGAAAAACTGACCGCACCTAAACTATTAGGTTTTGTAACCGTGCTTGTTGGTATTTTCCTTGTAAATGGCAATGCAGTCGGAAGTAGCAATCCTTGGGGCTTGTTCTGCGGTGCGATGTCTGCTGTTATGTATTTCTTTATGGTGACACTCAACAAGCAATCAAAGAACATCAGCGGTATGGAAAACTCTGTCATACAACTTGTTGTTAGTTTCTTGACCGTTGCGGTATTTACGGGCATAAAACAAGGTTTTGTCCTTGAGGTTCCCGCAAGTGCTTGGGGTTGGATATTTGTGCTTGGTATTCTTAATACAGGCATTGGTTGTTATCTGTATTTTTCACCACTTGCTAAACTCCCTGTGCAAACGGTAGCGGTATGCGGTTATTTGGAGCCGTTATCTGCGGTTGTTTTTGCAGCTCTATTGCTTGGCGAAAAAATGACCATAGTTCAAATAGTCGGTGCGATTTGTATCATCGGCGGTGCAATGATTGGTGAATTGATAAAACCAAAGAGAGCATAAAATTCCAATTTATCGAACTGAAGGAGGTGCAGTATGGCTCATAAATTTCCTTATGAAGATATAATTAATCTTCCACCACATATTTCTAAAAAACATCCCCAACCTACAATGCTGGAGCGTGCTGCACGTTTTTCTCCATTCGCCGCAATTACAGGATACGAAGAAATGGTTAAGGAAGCAGCACGTGTCACGGACAAAAAGATAGAACTTGATGAAGGTAGCAAGGAAATCTTAAATGAAAAGCTCTTGTTTGTAACAGAAATGTGTGAGAGTGATGCAATTATTAATATCACATATTTTATTCCAGACAATCTTAAATCCGGTGGCAAATACACAACTGTTTCAGGGACAATTAAAAGAATAGATGAGTACGAAAGAAGAATAATCCTTGTTGACGGTACTATAATTCCTATAGATGATATCTATCAAATAGATGGCGATATGTTTAGCGGAAATGAATTTGTCTGGTAGCAGAGAGAAGAAATTTTTATAATTATAGTAAAAATGTATCCTAAAACCCCGTTTAACTTGTTGTATATATGAGGGCAAAAATTTAATGTCACAAAAAGTAAATTTTTGTCGTTATTATATATGAGGGGTTGTTAAAGTATGTCAACTACGAAAATATATGCAAAAGATTTTCTGAGGAATTTTGATTTTTATCATCTTGCAAAGCAATTCTATAAATATATCTATCGATATCCCGAACTTGAGAAAGACAAACAATGGGAAGAACTAAAAATAGAGACGGAAGATTTTCTTGTTAGTTATAGAATGAAAAGAGAATCGGAAATGAGCCCAGATGAATACAGGGATTTTTTGCGTTTCTATACGAGTCTTGAGGTAAAATACGAAGATCCCATACAAGATTTTATATTTAGTGAAAGTGAAAAAAGTATCTTTTGTAAAATAATCAAGAAAGTAACATAAAAAATGCACCCTGCTTGCATCCATTACGGATACAGGCAGGGTGTTTGGTTTTTACGGACTATGATGCTTTCTGTTTTAATATCTGCTGTGCAATTTCATCCTCGGTGATGTCCTTTGAGTGATAGATCTTATCGCAGAAAGGTTCAAGAGTTTTGCCACAAGGTCTGTCTTTATCCAAAAGAATACCGGTAACCGTTGCTTTATATTTAAGCATCGTATTACGGAATTTCTCTGCAAAGTCATCACTTATCCTACATTCGCCATCGGTGATAATGGTAATGTCGGCATTTTCGTAACCCTTTTCCATAAGAGAAATTGCTTCTGTTAGTGGGGCCTCAAAATCGGTGCCACCGCCAAAGAATTGTTCGGCTGCTTTCATAACATCGGTTGACGTGTAATGTCCCGGCTCAAAAAGGTCGGTCTTAACATTGTCAGCCGAAGCAAAGTGTACCATAGCGAACTTACGGTTGTCCTTTGACGCTATATCAAGCATAGCCAATGCGAATGCTTTTGCCCATGCTTGAACGTCACGGGTACTTGAACTTTCATCGACAAGCACGATCATATCGCCCTTGCCTTTGATAATCTCCGTTCGTTTGCGATATTGCATTAAACGCTTCTGCTCATACTTACGCATAAACAATATTTCAGTTTCGGGTTTTCCGAGCAGAGCAAGTTCCGAAGATAAACAGTTGGTAATATCATTGCCGAGTGTAATATCGTATTTTTCGCCTCTGCCATAGGCAAAGCCGTTTCTACGCTTATCGGTGATGATTTCCCGATATTTACCCAGGGACTTAGCGATTCGCAGTAGCTCCTCGCTATTCTTGACGTGTTCTAACAGTTCTCGATTTACAGCGGTGCTTTTCATGCCGCCGGACTCAGTACCCCAAGCCGTCATAATACAGTCTACTTCCACCGTCTGTTCTACAGCCTGCTCAAGAGCTTGATTAATGTCCGAGCCGATGCTTTGAATATAGCATAGAGCTTCTTCCATTAACTTTGCCTCAAGGTTTGCTATCTGCTGACGCTTTTTGTAAATACGCTCATATAGCGGCAACAGTTTCTCTGCAGAATTCTTTTGCGGGTTCTGTTTGTTCTGCTGTATCTGTTCAACAATTCGGTCTACCTGCTCGTTTAGATCGCTGATAACAAAGATATATCGCACCTTTGTTTGAAAGGGTTTGTTTTCCAACAACTCGCTGAGTTTCTTCGCAAAGGTAGATGCTGCCTCATAGGAGGTAAGCTCCTTGTCCTCGCAAAGTTTTTTGAGAGTATCAAAGCGGTCATCCGTTAAAATGCTTTCCAATATTGGCTTGTTAAAGTACCTTTCACGAAGATTTATGTAGTCGGTGTCTTTTTTCCTTATGACAGGAGAAAACAACGCTGTAAAGAGGTCTGAAGCCAAATCTTTCGCATTTACGGGATACTGCGGTCTTTGATTACCGTAATAAACGTCTTCAAAAGACATCCCTTGATAAATGAGATCAGCAAGTTTCGTTGAATTTAGCAATCGTTCAGAGCTGGGGACAGAACGACTTAGCAGAAATTTTGTAAGCCACTTATCCGCCTTAGATAAATCCGTGTAGTAGTTGAATCTATCCATTCTTCGCATAGATTATCCTCCGTTATATTTAGTGTTGTTAAGTTGTACCCACGAGCAAACTTGTGTCTGCCCGTGGGTTTTTGTTTTTAATTGTTATCGGAGAATAATGTTAGAAAGGAAGATCATCATCGCTCTCTACAAAGCCCTCGGTGGTGTTAGGAAATACGGGAGTGAATCCGCCGACAGAGTCTGCTGCAGGAGGATTGCCGCCGTTATTGTTATTCTGTCTGCCTCCGGCACTCTCACAGAAATGGGCACGATCGACCTTGATTTCGTATGCAATACGATTGTTACCATCTTTATCCGTATATCTACGAGTTTCAAGGCTACCCTCAACGGTAATTAGGTTGCCCTTACGGAAATGCTTACAGATAAACTCTGCGGTGCCTCTCCATGCAACGAAGTTGAGAAAGTCGGTAGGATATTCGTCATCTACCTTATAGTTTCTCTGTACTGCCAGAGAAAATCCGGTAACGGATACGCCATTCTGAGTAGTGCGGAGTTCGGGATCTGCGGTAAATCTTCCTGTAAAATTACAACTGTTCAACATAATATTTAGTCCTTTCGTTATTTAAAATATTTAAGAATTGGTTTTCATTGCTTTCAGTTCTGCCATAGACAGATACGTGAAACGGGTTTGTTTATGAACATCGCGGCTGATTGCTTCTACGGAATCAAGCATACCCTCAATAGAGGAGAGTGCGGGGTCATTCTCGGAAAGTCCCACCTTTAATGCTTCTGCACCGTCATAAACCGTAATAATGTTATTGCGGAAACTAAGCAGAGCCTTATTCTTGTCCGTGGCATCATCAAATTTTTTGCGGAGTTCGTGTGCCTTTGCTAACAGTTCATCGAACTTATCTCCAAGAGGATTAGTAACCAGCTTGTCGATAACCTCTGCAACAACGCTGTATTGCTCAGGCTTGTCCCACAAATAATTGACAAGTGCCCTTAAATCTGCGGGAATAACCGTGTCTCTGCCGTTCAGCCAAGCCTCCGCCTGAACAACGGGAGCAAAGTTAAAATATGTACGGTCGGATACGGTTATTTCCTTGCGGCGCAGTTCATAGAGAATGTTATCTGCAATTTCGTAGATGCTTTCGGGAATCTTAACACCATGCACTTCATCCTGCATCTGCCACAGCTCGTCAAGAGTAATGGTGGTGCAGATGCATGAGTCGGTTCCGTTCTGTTTTGCTTTTAAGATCTTCATACGATTGCTACGGTGTTCAACATTGCGTGTGCATACCTTGAAGTCAAAGCGGTCATATAAAGCACGAAGGCATTTTTCCTCCGGATTATTAAAGTTGGGTATCTCGTTCGATGCAGAGAAGAAACTGATAACCGGAATATCGGTAGTTATACCTTCGTTGGTGTATTTTCGCTCATTAAGAGCCTTAAGCAGACTGTTAAGCACACCATCATTTGCCTTAAACAGCTCATCAAGGAAGCAGATATGACTATCGGGAATTTTGCCCTCTGTAATCATTTCGGGAGTGCCTTGACTGTAAAGTGCAAGGGCACCCTGATATCTGCTCATTTTGCCCTGCAGTTCAGAAAGACACATAAAGTCTGCATCCGTTACCGCAGTGTCCATAAGCTGCTTTAATTCCTTGCGCATATTACAGTATTTTTCATCAGCCTCAAGGCGTGAATTTGAAATATGTCCGGGAATAATACTGGCAAGATCAAGTCTGCCGAAAAGCTGTTCTTGGTCTATGCCTTTGCTCATAAGAACATCAAACTGTTTTGCATCGGTGATGTGGGAACGAAAACGGTCAATCGCTTGGGATTTTGCCTGTCCCGGTTCACCCAATACAAATAGGTTTTTTCTTGTGAGCAGAGCCAGAGCGATAACGTGTATCAGTTCATCACGCTCGGCAAGGCTGTCGCATACCTCTGAAATTACAGCATTCATTTTTGTTTTAAGCATAAACGATTCCTTTCTTACGCTGCGGCAGGTACCGCAGTTTTGGTTTTAGTAGCTTTCGCTCTGGGCTTTTTCTCTTTCTTTTCTTCGGGCTGTTTTATCCTTACGGGACCTCTTGGGCCGACACAATACTTGCTTTGGTTTGCCTCAATAAGCATAAAGCCACGAGGATCCAACGAAAGATTAAGCGGTCCGGAAGTCTGACGCAAACAGTCAAGCAGCCATTTTGCCTGATAGTTAAACCCATCGGGAGCAGTTGGCACTGTTTCTGTTGCAGGGATTTCAGCCTGAGATGCACCCATAGCGGTTTGGGTTTTCATAGCAACTTTATTGTCTGCAATGCAAAGATTGATACAGGTATCATCGCCCGTATTAAATATGGTCGCAACGTTACCCGCCAGATCATAAAGTGCTCTTGCATCCGTTGTTGCCTTATACATAGGCTTGATGTAATTTACAAGTTTGCTGCCTTCGATATAATCGCCCCGGTAGAGCTGGGAGGAAAAGAACATATCCTCTTTCATAAAGACAGCGTAATTGCCATTAACACCCACATACAGCTCATCGTTCGGAGAAACGATAGCGGCAAGGATGCTAAGTGCTTTTTCGTGCAGAATTAAGTCTAACTTTCCGTCAGAGCCGTGAGGAGTTTGCGACAGCGCCGCAATTTGTCCGTTAGTGGCTTCTGCCGTTGTTTGTCCGTTTGCAAAGGATAACTTTACGAACTGCAAGGAATGCTTATGTATTTCCTGCACCTTTGGGTCTGTGGCAAAAATGGTACGCTTGATAATAGAGTTGATACCTTTGACACAGATAAAGTCCTCGGGAAACGGTATCTGCATACGGGGAAACTTTTTAGACTCAAGGAACGGAACGCCATATCGGCACTGTCCGCCTTTGATTTCAAGCTCGTTGCTGAAACCAATTCCTATCTCAACCGTTTCGCCCGGCAGAAGTTTTAACATATCTGCAACGATGGGTTTAATGAGCATAGAGCCGCCCTCAAGAATATGCTCGTTACGCAGTCTGCACTGAATTTGAGTGTGGGTGTCTGTACCTGTAATTGTTATAATGCCGGTGTTCGCATCCGCCTCAAAAAGAAGACTGCTGAGTTCGGGTAGATCTTTAAGGTTGCCTAACGCTCTCATTGCTGTTTTAATGGCGTTTAATAGAGTTATACGGTTTGCTGTTATTCTCATTGATTTGCTCCTGTTCGTTTGATTTAGTCGATAAGAGAAATTTCATCGGGAGCCATTACAATACCGTCAAGGCAAATATCTTGTAGTGTTCGTGGTTCGTCGTAGATATAACTGAACCGCTTTTCCAATCTCTCAATTACCGCTGGGTCTGTAGGCTCTTCAAAATCACAGTAGATGTCAATGCAATCGTTATCGGTATCCATATCTCCATCTGTTGCAATTTCGGTGATCTTTCCAACAAGACCAGCATAATCAGAGCGCTTATTAACGGAAACAGCAGCGCCGACAGTATAGGTAACGCCCTCAAATTCAACGCTTTCTCCGATTTTTTCTGCTACCATTCAATTTCCATCCTTTCGATGTCAAGAGTCAGGAAATTCTTGTTAATGTATTCTCTTATATCCCATAAGCCTTTATAATCACTGTTTTCATCATCCAACCGTTGCTCTATTGCTTTGCGTAATGCTTCCAGTTTGTCTCGGTTAGGGTCTAAAAGATAATACGTTTCAAGAACTTTGTTCTTTGGATTTTCTGGTTCATTGTCAATGATATCGACTCGTATAATGTTTTCTGTCATTGGCAAAAACCTCAATTTTCAATAATATCTACATATTCTCGGATTATCTCTAACGCATCTTCGTAGCTTTCCGACTTGGTAACTCTCTCACGCATTTCGGCAGCCTTTTCCTTAGCGTTAATAATGCTATATACCTTCATAGCGTTTTCCGCATGAGCAAGGATAGTGAAGATATTGCCATCGGGAGAATCAAAATCTATGTAGATTTTGGGTTTAGTTTGGATGTTTTTCATTGTTTATCACTCTCCGTCATGATTTAACATTGTTTACTTGCTAATCTACGTCTTCATCCGAATCATCACAGTTCATGCTAATCATGTAACGATCATATTCATCGGAATACTGATTGTAATTTACTTCACCGTGTTCTTTTAGGAATTCTTCTTTGAACAGCCAAAGTGGATAAACACATCTTCCACTTTGTTTAGTGAACCCTGTATCTACAGCAATGCCATATTGCAACAGTTGTGTTGCATAAGGACAGTTGTTTAGGTCTATATAGGCAGAGTTTTTCATACCGATAAATTCACCAAAAGATTTTGTGATTACGGAAAATGGACCGATAATACCGGTTTCGGGATTTTCTGATTTAAGTTGTATTGCTATCCCGTGCATTTTGTTTCCCATAAAATCGGTTACGGTGTATAGTTTAGTTTCGGGAGTGACCACGAATTCTCTTTCTAATACCTTTATTTTGTATTCCATATTTCATTCCTTATCTTTCTGCATAGGTGGTGCACATTCGATCCAAACACCGCAAGTATTCCTCGTAAAGTCAGTAGAATTGTCACGCTCCATTCGTTCACGAGTAATCTGTTGTGGTGTTGTTTCAACCTGGTTTACAACCCATACAAGATCTACTCCTTGTAAAACTTCCGGTCTGTATTTTTCGTTGAATTGAACATAACCGTGCCAGCAAGGATTATCAAAAATACGGCATGCATGATATTCAAGAGCTTCAATTTCAACCTCCGGCTTATTAGTAAGCCATCGATTACTTTTGATTACCCATACCTTCAAGTGATTAAATAACTCTTTTTCGTTGTGCTGTTCAATCAGTTTGCGAACAATCTCACACCATAGAGTTATTTCAATATCACCATAATCAGTTTGAACACCGACACGACTGCGAAATTTCTTGCGACCGAGTCTGTCTGTGCCGTTACTGTAGCTTCTGAAGGTTCCGTATTTTCTTCTGAGTTTTTCAAAGGAAAACTCAATATCACCAAGTTGTTCAATTCTGTCAATTGTGGTTGTCGGCCACGGTAAGCTCCATTTACTTCCCATTTGGAACTACCTCCAACGTATCAATAACGCCATAAACGTCATCGACATAGAAAAGACCGGTGTATGTGTTGTAAATTGCAGTGCAGAGTTTGTTGTTATAAACGGCTTTTACGTTATTAGCGTCATCATAAAAGACGATAAACACCTCGCGTTTTTCGCTGAGTGAGTTTATCATTGCTTCAACCTTTACCGGTTCAAAACTAACAACCTTCAAACAGTTTTACCTCCTTATAGTTCTTCGGGGGAGGTAAAGAAGTAGGACCTCTGCAGAGAATAAGGGATTTAACTTTTTGATTTGGGGTTGCTTTCATTGGTTCGTCCTCCTTTAAATAAAAAAACCGACAGCAATATCACGCAACAAGGTCGAATAAGGATAGCTGACCTGTATCGTGGTTTTTGCCGTTGGCTTTCGTGGTTTGGATATTGGGCTGTAACGGAACGATTACAGCGGGGGTTGTTATGATTTCTGTTTGTGGAGGTGGTGCAGATTCTATTGTTGCAGGCGCAGTTTCTTCCTTTTTCTCTTCACGGTTGCCGAGTATTGCCATCTTCTTGAAACTGTCTGCCAGTTCGTCAACGTTTTCTTTGAGTCCTGACATAAGCTCTTTTGCAAGTTGGGTGGTCATATCCTCGCAATCGGACATTGCCGCTAAACCTTCCTCGCTGATGTTACCCTCGATAACAGTTGCCGCAGAAAGCTTTGATGCCATAAGGCGTAAAGCACGTTGCTGCATCGTGTCTTTGTAATAAAACATATATACTTCGACTTTGGGGGCAGTTTGGTTAATTCTCCAGCTTCGGCGTGATGCCTGCCGGAAGATATAAAGGTTATACGCAATGTTGTAAAAAATAAGGGTTGTGAATGCATTGAGATCTAATCCAGTCTCGACAAGAGCAGGATTGGTTATCAGCACTCTAATACCGCTTTGCAGTTTCTTTTCTACCCACGCTTCACGTTTTATCGGCTCAATATGAGGCTTTAATATCGCTGTCGGTATGCCTTTATCGTTCAGTGCCTTGAACATCTTATCTTGTGAGTCAAGACGAGTCCAAGCGGTGTAGATAATAACGTTTTCACCGGCGGCAATTTTACGCTCAATAAGCTCAATAATTTTATCGTCTTTGGGTTGCATTGTATCAACACTACCCAAATCCTGCGGAATGATTAAGGCTTCTTCCTCAACAGTCCTGAAGGGGTTGTAGATAGGATCGTGTCCGTAAGGCTGATCGGGATAGGCAGATAACAAGTTCATATATACAGATAAAATGCTGTTACCAATCTTTTTGTTCTTGGTCATTATCTTTTTGAACTCGTTTTCTAGCCGCTTATATTCCTCTCGGATTTCATCGGGCATATTGCAGAACAGTGGAATCTCCTCATAATCGGGAAGTTCTTTACCCATATCTGCAAGGGATAGAAACACCGCATTTTCAAGCAAGAACCTTGAATATACGATTGGTGAAATACCGGGAAGGAATTTTTCTCTAACCTTACGTTTGACAGCCTTTGAAGTCGAGTTATAACCTGTAGTTTTATTCTCAACTTGATAAAACTCCTCCACAACTCCGTACTGATGGCAGAAATCTCTTGATGCCTCATACTTTTGATTATCCAAAAGCATAAGGTGGGATTTAAGGCGAAACAGCAGATAAAAAATGCCTTTGGCATAGCCGTTTACAAGCGTTGCGGTCATTCCGATAACCTTATTCGAAATTCCTGCAAGTTCTGCCATAGCCTGACCTTGAGCACTTTCTCCCGAATATTGATGCAGTTCATCCACTATCAGTCCGTCTATCTTTCGTATTCTTTTCTTGATATACGATGAAAGCGGAAAGCGGTCAAACGCACCCGGAGCCGGAAAAACGCCATCGGGGTTGTTTACAACCTCTGCAATCTTTCTGGCTGCACTCTCGGATTTACAAGCAGCATGTGCTTGATGCGCAAATTTACGGTGTATAAATCCGTAACTGCCGATTCGTACCCATTCATTGCGGGAAGGTGCTAAGTCTTTGGTATTTACCATCGACCATAAGACCTCACCACATTTTTTGTTTTGGCATTTGTGGTTTTTATTGTTTTCATTCAGGAAAAATCCTGCATCCGCCTTGACAGTATATCTGCCTTCATCGGTTAGGATATCCATTTCCTGAACATAACCGCAATGCGGACACACAAAGCCTCGCTTGATCGGATTCCATATAACAGAGGGCTTACGCATATAACCGTTTCGTGCTGTTTCCTTTGACAGAATACAGTAGACCGATTTGTTTTCTTTAAGGTAATAACTGTATAGGTTATCTACCTCAGACATAGTGGTTACGTGCATTGCATAACTGTTTGGAATGGTTTCGTGGATCTCTCGTACCCATTTGCCTGTGATATGAGAAGGACATATAACGACGTTAAATGCCTTATTATATACCTTTCGTTTGGGGTTTCCGTGCTGATAGGCATAGAGAGCCGCACTTCCAATTTTGGTTTTGCCTGTACCGCATTCTGCAACGAGTAATGCCATTTTATCGGTTTCAAGCTGTCGCTTTAACGCTTCGGCTGCACCGAGCTGGGCATCAAAGAGAGAGTATCCGGCGTGAGCTCTTACACAGTCGTTCACTTCTGTGATTTCGGGTGCAACGGTTTCCTCTGCGGGATTGAACCGCGGCGGAAAGCATTTCTTTATACGATCTGCAATCATTGCGCCGAATTCGTGAAGATACTGCGTAAATGTACCGATTTTCTTAAAGATAGAAAGATTACCTTTTTGTGTTCCGGGAATACTGATTTTGCCCGTTTTCAATCCGTCTTCAAGAACCTCTGCGACTTCTTTTTCATCCTCTGAGATCTTCATGTGCCACGCTTCAAATTTACGACCGAGAGAATAAACCGTTAAACGCTGGAGTATATTTCGGTCTTGTAATTCTGAAATAAAGTAATCCTTGAACTCAGGGATAAGCGGAATCGAGAGTTTTCGGTCAAGCTCTGTGAACAACTCGTCTTGGTTGTTACAGAAAAAGTACAGGTTTTTCTTGACGGCTACTTTTGTGCCGCCTGATTCATCGTCACCGAGCATAATCGTGTTCGGGACGTCGTCTTTGAGATAATGCATTCCCTCGGCATATACACCGTCATGGGAAAACCGTCTCTCATACTTTTTTTGTCCTTTGGTATTTAGCTTTAGGGTTTCGCGTGCTCCTTGCAGCTCAAGGTCGCATCCGGTTACAACAATATCGCTCATTGCCTGTACGGATTCCGGATAGCCACCGAACCGCAAAGCAACGATTGTCTTGTCTTTGTCGAATACAACCAAGTCTGAGTAATTAGTAAGTCCGATTTTCTCGCCCTTGCTAATACAGGAGACTTTGATCAGGGGTTGTGTCGCCAATGATTACATCAGTCCTTTCAATGATTTAATATCTATATAAACAAAAAAGACCGTGCCATCTTCCAAAAGGAAGTTTTGACACGGTCTTTAATTGTCCGTTGGGATTTATTCGCTTGTCTTTCTTTACAGAAACAAAAAGGCGGAATTATCCCGTTAAAGATAATTCCGACCTAGTACATCAAACCTTGCCCCAAAAGGGGACTTCAATCAAACCTAAGAACAAATATATTATAACCGATATTATTTCGCTTGTCAACAGTGGTAATTTTGGCAATAGAACGGCTAAATTTTCGACAATTTTCAACTTTTTCTTTCACAACTACAACTCTCATTATTAGTTTGTAATAAGCGTTACTGTAACAATTAATCGACATAATTTATACTATAAGTGAGAGTTAAAGAAACGAATTAGAGAATTAGGTGGTAATTAAAATGGACTATAAAAAAGTTGGAAAGAGAATTAAAGAGTGCCGCGAAAAAGCCAATCTGACACAAGAGGCTTTAGCGGAAAAAGTTGGATGTTCGGCAACATACATATCAGCGGTTGAGCGTGGAGCATCATTTCCCAGAGGGGATAAACTTATTGCTATTATGAATATCGTGCAAGCTTCCGCTGATTCTATATTTTGTGATGTTGTGGATAATTCAGCAACCTATAAGACGTCAATGTTGTCTGAAAAAATGTGCAAATTGTCTGCGGCGGATCAACAGCGCATTTTGGAAATGGTTGAGCTGATGATTCAGCAAATGAGTGTTAAAGGATAGGTCCTTTATCTGTTTTGTGGGAGTTGCTTTTGGCGACTCCTATTTTTTATTACGAGGTGGTTTTGTGGGAAAATCTAAAATAAAGATGTGGAGGTCGTTATAAGTACGGCGCAAACAACGCCATTAGAAAGCGATTGAAATTTAATAGCCGTATTATGCCTAAAACACACATGGGTATGGTGTTATTGCACCTACCTTTGTGTGTTTTTTTGCTTTTTCAAAAAATTTTTTGCTCAGGGGGTTCAAATTTTAAAAATTTTTGGATTGTGGTCTTTATGAAAGGGCAAAAAGGTGAGGCTTTATGAAAAAGGTAAAATTTTTCATTGAAGACATTACATTTGAACACATCGAATTTTGCGATAAATACATAAAAAAGACCATAAGTAACCAAAAACATAAATATTACCGTTCAGATAACTTAGCAAAAAAATACGATGTAATCTTTGTTGACCTGGATTGTGTGGAGGAAGAGATAACCTGTGTTGATAGTGATTTGGAAGCTATAGGTTGTATCTATCTCCGAGTTAAAGACGTTGATATTCCGGTTCACAATCATGAACTTGCGAAGGTTTTAATAGATCTGACAGATAAACAAAGGACGGTTGTTTTGAGAAATATTGTTTTAGGTGAAACACTTACGGAGATTGCAAAAGATTTAGGATTCAGCGTTTCTATGGCTAGGAAACTCAGAAACAAAGCCCTTAAAAATATTAAGGAAAGGATGTCAAAATAGACATGAAGAAAAAGAATGTAATTGTACCGCCCGCGGATATTATCCTCGATGTAATTAATGATGAGCCTCATGCAGCGGATGTTGTTCTCACTTTTTATGATGACTACATTTTGGCTGCAGCAAAAGAACCTAAATACGGTAAAGACGGTGAGTATATAGATCACATTGTAAATAGTGACTTGGCGCAAGAAATTAGATTGGCAGTATTCAACTGCTTACCGTCTTTAAGAAAAGCATTTCACAAGAGATTCTTCAAAAAGAGTCCTGTGGTTGTTGTCATAGCACGAGAATCTACCGAATAATTCGCTATCAAATAGCAATTATATAGAGCATTTTGCTCAGTGCACCTTGACAAATATGCCTCTGGCATCATGGTAATACACTGCAAAACAATCCGATGAGCGACGAACAACGAAAATCCTCCGTATGACAAACGGACGGTTGCCAAGATATCGGTAATAATGAGACATGCCGTAGGAGCTTAGCGGCGCTGCCTTTATTCGCAGTTATATCGTAATGTGTGATGATTCGATATAGTGCGGGACTTGGTGCACCCGTTGCACTAAGTAGTCAACCGGTGCAGTGTATCCCTCGACGGATGGGGCCGAAAAAATCCGTTTATCACACAAATGAAAAAATATTTTTACAGCCTTAAATCCCGATAAAATATAGGTTTTTGGTATTTCACCTCCCAAAAAACAATAAAACGAAATTTGACAAGATTTTTTCTTTAAATATACTAAAGGCGAATCGAGTGACGATTCTGGCGGTTGCCTGTTTTGCGTCGCACCTTTAGTATCGGAAAAGGATATGGAGGTGCAAAATGAACCTTAATACTAAGGAGCAGCAAAACGATCCAAAACAAAGTCAGACCTATAAGGTGAAGGATAGGATTATCTTAGTTATCCCTGTTTTTAAGGAAAAAGGAAGAACCTATCTACAAGCACTTGGGCAAATGGTGCAAAAGGACTTTGACGAGAACAACTCTCTTTGAGGCAGCCGCAGTATAACTTTGGTACTGTTATTTGACTGCAGAAAGGAGGTTAAATGGGACGGTCAAGTAATAAAAATAAAAGGGAAAATACAGCGTTCATATATGTACGTTTATCCCGAGACGATGAGCTGGAGGGTGAAAGCTACAGCATAAGCAATCAAAAAAAGCTGTTGACCAAAATTGCCAAAGATAAGGGATATACCAACATCGTTGTGTTCTGTGATGACGGAATTTCCGGTGTAACAATGAATAGACCGGATTTCAACAAAATGCTTGAACAACTACGACTTGGTAAGGCTGCTGCAGTATTCGTAAAAGACCTTTCACGTTTGGGCAGGAATTATATTGAAGTTGGACGTCTGACCGAGGAAATTTTTCCGGAACTTAACGTTCGATTAGTATCTGTTTCCGACAACCTTGATACCGACGAAGGTGATAGTGAGTTAACACCTATCAAAAACCTTTTCAATGAGTGGTATGCTCGTGACATCAGTAAAAAGAGACGGCTGAGCAACAAGATCAAAGGTGGCTCCGGCATTCCTTTGAGTCCACCTCCTTATGGCTATATAAAAGATCCCGAAAACTCACAACGCTGGATAATCGATGATGAAGCAGCATATGTGGTTCGAAAGATTTTTGATATGGCAATAGAAGGATTGGGTACATTTCAAATTGCTCTCTATCTTTCAGATAACAAGATATTAACGCCTACAGAGTATGCTAACAGAAAAGGAATTAGAAAAGCCGGCGGTAACACCGGAAAAAACTCCACAGATCCTTATCGTTGGGGACAATCCACCGTTGGAAAGATTCTTTCAACGCAAGAATACTGCGGAGATGTAATAAACTTCAAGACCTATTCCATATCGTACAAAAATAAAAAGAGGCACGCAAACGATCCTGAGAACATATTAGTTTTCAAGGATGTCCACGAAGCCATTATCGACCGAACAATATTTGAAACAATACAATTAAAGAGGGGCAAGATTA
This sequence comes from Acutalibacteraceae bacterium, assembly GCA_045594105.1. Taxonomy (GTDB): domain Bacteria; phylum Bacillota; class Clostridia; order Oscillospirales; family Acutalibacteraceae; genus URNF01. The sequence continues at coordinate 15,151 of JAZNXY010000105.1, forward strand.
GAAAACGCACTATGTCCAATGGAGAACATAATATGTTTTCAGGCTTGCTTGTGTGTTCGGATTGTGGTAAAAATCTGCATTATCACTGTAATAATCGGAATATCTGTTATTATAGCTGCCCTGGATATAATCAAGGAAAGCGTAAAGACTGTAACTCTACTCATTATATTCGATTAGATTTTCTACAGGAAGTTGTTCTTGCGGAAATACGAAGACTGACTCGATTCGCCTGTAAATATGAGCAGGAATTTGTAAGGGTTGTAAGTGAGTTTTCTAAAAACGCTTTACAATCTCAAATCAGTGCTTATCAAAGCGAATATAAAACACTCACTGCTCGTGACAAGGAACTTGATAGAATTTTTGAAAGGCTTTATGAGGATAATCTTTCTGGAAAAATATCCGATGAACGTTTTAAGAAAATGTCAGCAAGTTACGATGAAGAGCAAAACGGTGTTAAAGAACGTATGTCTAGTCTTCATACAATTATCGAAGAGTTGTCAAGCAAGGCAATTTCAAGTGAAAAATTTAAAGAAGCCGTTAAGAAGTATACGAGAGTTCAAAAACTTACGGCGCGAATGGTTAGAGAGCTGATCGAACATATTGAGGTCTATCACACTGAGGTCATTGATGGTGTAAAGACACAAAAAATTGTTATTTATTATAACTGTATCGGCGCCATTGAAATTCCCGAGGATATACCGATTCCGGAAGCAGAGATCACAATGCAAACAAGAAAAGGTGTAGAAGTAACGTATCTTCCGACTTCTGCATCGGATGAATCAACAGCTTAGCTTTTTATTCTTAAAAGAACAGCAAAATTAAACTGGAAAATGTGCACATAAAAAAGCAGAGTGTTCTTACAAGAAACCTCTCGGTTACTATAAGAACACTCTGTATGGTCCGAGTGACAGGGATCGGACCTGCGGCCTGATGGTCCCAAACCACCCGCGCTCCCAGCTGCGCCACACCCGGATATCTATTCAATTTTTCTCGCTTTTGCGTGGAAGTGGGACAAACTGTGGTCAAACGCAAATTCCACGCATTTTTAAGTTTTCTTAAAACCCCGAAAGTCCGCACCGTTAAAGGCTTTTCGGGACTTCTACAAAATCTGGGCTTTAACTGCTAGGCACGCTCCCAAATGTCGCGCGCTGCCAACTGCGCCACATCTCGAAATGTAATTTTTCAAAAGCGGTGTCACTATTGTATGCGAAAAGCGGGGGTTTGTCAACAGCAAGAACAGGAGTTTATGCAAAAACGCACAAAACACCTTGCAACTATGCTGTCGGACGGGGTATACTGTAAAGTGTACAGGGGGTAGAGTTGATGAGCGTTTTTGAACGAATTTATGAAGTGGTGCAAACCATCCCGAAGGGGAGGGTGGCGACCTATGGACAGGTGGCATTGCTCGCAGGCAATCCCCGTTGGGCACGGGTGGTTGGTTATGCGTTACACGTCAATCCCCGCCCGGGTGAAATTCCTTGTCACCGTGTAGTAAACCGTGAAGGGCGGGTGGCGCCGGCATTTGCTTTTGGTGGAGAGGATGTACAACGTCAGCTGCTCGAGGCCGAAGGTATCATGTTTGAGCTGGATGGGCATATTGACTTGAAAAAATACGGTATCTAGACAACCAACAACAATCCTAAAAGTGCGGCAACAAGGGTGGGTACCGCTACCGCAACGCCGTATTTCATAAACTGCTTGAAGGATAGCAGGATACCGTGGGTACGCAGCAGGGATTTGAACATAATACCTGCCAAAGCACCCAGCGGTGTGCAATACGCACCGATGTTAGAGCCGATCACAGCGGCAAACAATGCGGCGGGACTATCCACCACTGCCGAAAACAGCACACTCATCGGAATGTTATTGATAATATTTGCGGCGAGAAACGAGGCGGTACCGTAGGTCAACACGGCATTGCCTGCGGAAAGCATATCGCCTATGAAAGCGGTGACACCGAATTTTGTGAGGGTCAAAACCAACACAAACATAGACAGTACAAAGGGTACTGTTTCAAACGGTGCTCTGCGGAGGGTGGCACCTAAAATATGTAAGGGACGTCTGCGTGCGACGAGATATACGGTGACGGTTGTGACCAAAGACACAAGTGCACCGAGTGAGATACCCCACATGGGCAAGGAAATATATGCTGATAATACCAATAAAATGATACATACCGCCAGGTGTACCACACCGATGATAAGCAAAACGGGGTCCTGCACCGAAAACTGCGGATAGCCCTGCTCGATGGGCTTTGTGAGGTCTTTGCGGAACAACAGCCATAACGCCAGAAAGGAAACCGCACCCGCAAAAACGGTGGGCAGCCACATGACCTTGAGATATCCGATGAAATTCACGTCGGCGGCGAGGTACATATTGGTGGGATTGCCAATGAGCAGTGCCATACTCCACGTATTTGCCGCCACAAACGAGCAAAGCAGATAGGGGAGCGGGCGGATGTTGGCATTTGCCGCAAAGTAGCAGATAAACGGTGTGAAGGTCAGCACCACCACGTCATTTGACGTAAAGACGGTAAGCACCGATACGATGAGATACAGATAACAGAAAAGCCGCAGCTGGCTGAATTGTGCTCGTCGCAACACAGCGGCGGCAAGCAACGAGAAAAAGCCCGTTGCATCCAGAAACACAGATAAAAGGGTCATCGAAAGGAATAATACGAGGATTTTTATGGGGTTCATTGCGGTGTCTGCGGTAAGCCCGGCCAACAGCTCGGCAAGTGACAGCTTACCGCTTGCCAATAATGCAACCGCACCGATAAGCGGCGGCAGCCAATAGATACTGACGGTGTGTTTGCCTATAGTGACCGCCGGCTTTGTGCATACGAGTGTCATCAGTGCCGCACAGGTCAGTATACAAATAACCGCAACTGTTATCATCCGAATCACCCCTTTCGCAAAAGAATATACCACACAATTTTGCAAAATCCAATATTTTGTTGCAAAAAAACAAGGTATATGCTAAAATTATGCGGATACTGCCGCAAGGCAAGTTTATAAAGATAAGGAAGTTTCAGTATGGCAACGAGAGAAAACTTACGGAATGTTGCAATTATCGCCCACGTTGACCACGGTAAGACCACCCTGGTGGACCAAATGCTGCATCAGAGCGGCATTTTTCGTTCTAACGAACAGGTGGCGGAACGTGTGATGGACTCGGGTGATCTTGAGAAAGAGAGAGGCATCACCATCCTGTCCAAAAACACGGCGGTGATGTATAAAGATACCAAAATCAATATCGTGGACACCCCCGGTCATGCGGATTTTGGCGGTGAGGTGGAACGTATTCTGCAGATGGTAGACGGTGTTTTACTGCTTGTGGATGCGTTTGAGGGTTGTATGCCACAGACCCGTTTCGTGCTGAAAAAGGCCTTGGCACTCGGCAAGCGACCGGTAGTTGTGGTCAATAAAATTGACCGTGACGGTGCACGCCCTGCTGAGGTCATCGATGAGCTGCTGGACCTGTTTATTGAGCTGGGTGCGGATGATGACCAGATAGATTTTCCCGTGGTATATGCCTCGGGCAGAGATGGCTATGCAGGCCTTACGCCTGATGTACGCAGCGGTGATATGGAGCCGTTGTTTGAAGCGATTTTGCAGTACGTACCTGCACCCGAAGGGGATGAACAAGCACCGCTGCAGATTTTGTTTACCAATATCGATCACGATGAATATGTAGGTCGTATCGGTATCGGCCGTGTGGTGCGTGGTACGGTGCACAACGGACAGGCGGTTACCGTTTGCCACGCAGACGGTAAAACCTCTCATGCACGTATTGGCAAATTATTCCAGTTTGAAGGATTACGCCGTGTGGAACACGAAAATGCCACCATTGGTGACCTGGTTGCTGTAACCGGTATTCCCGAAATCAGCATCGGTGAGACGGCGTGTCATCCTGAGCACATTGACCCATTGCCGTTCGTGCATATTGATGAACCGACCATTTCCATGCTATTTATGGTTAACAACAGTCCCTTTGCCGGTCAGGAAGGCAAGTTTGTAACCAGCCGCAACCTGCGTGACCGTCTCTTCAAAGAGGTAGAAACCAACGTCAGTATGCGTGTCAGGGAAACCGATTCCACCGATGCTTTTGAAGTGTCCGGTCGTGGCGAATTGCACCTGTCTATATTGATTGAAACCATGCGCCGTCAGGGCTTCGAGTTTGCTGTCAGCCGTCCGCAGGTGATTTACAAGGAGGATGCTGCAGGTAATCTTTTAGAGCCGATGGAGCTGTTGATGATTGAGGTGCCCGAGCAGTACGTGGGTGCCGTTATGGAGAAATTGGGCCCACGCAAAGCGGAAATTCGTAATATGGGTACACGTGATACGGGTGTCAGCCATCTGGAGTTCCGTATTCCGTCCCGTGGACTTATGGGTTATCGCCAGCAGTTTTTGACCGATACCAACGGTAACGGTATTATGAACAGCGTGTTTGACGGCTATGAGCCGTACGCAGGCGAGATCCCGCAGCGTGTGCAGGGCTCTCTTGTTGTGTTTGAAACGGGTGAGACCAGCACCTACGGTTTGTACAATGCACAGGAGCGTGGTGTGCTGTTCGTCGGTGCGGGCGTGCCTGTATATGAGGGTATGATCGTCGGTCAATCCCCGAAGGATGAGGATATTGCCGTAAATGTCTGTAAGAAAAAACACGTCACCAACATGCGTGCCTCCGGCTCGGATGAGGCATTGCGTTTGACTACGCCCACGGTACTGTCTTTGGAACAGTCTCTGGAGTTTATTAACGACGATGAATTGGTGGAGGTAACACCCCTGTCCATTCGCCTGCGTAAAAAGATTCTGTCTCAGGAACAGCGAATGAAGCAGGCAGCAAAGAAAAAGAACGGATAAATGTCTCCTCGCAGACCTGTATATGTTGTTGCACTCGCAGTTTTCTTTACTACGACATTTCTGACGATAATCGGCGAGCAAAACGGGTGGCCGATTGCTTTGTGTGCGGCACTTTTGCTTGCAGTCGTCTTGTGTATACCGATGTTGCGCCGTGTCGGTACGCTGTGTTTGATAATATGCGCCGTGATGCTGTCCTCACTCGGTACGTATGTGTTCTTTACCAACACCGTGTTACCGCTCGCTGCGTTTGATGGTGATTTGGTCACGGTGACGGCACGGGTGAGTGCGGTTACGGCGGATGAGGATACACGGTATGTGTTAACGGTGGCAGACAGCGACCGCTTGCCGAAGGGTACGCAGTTGTCGGTGACCGATGACGTTGGTGCTGCATTGCCTACGTATAGTTTTGTACGTGGCTCGGTGGTTTTGTATACCTCCGACAGTCCTGCACTGCACGGAGACGGCATTTTTTTGACAGGGTCATTGGACGCGGTGTATAAAACCTCGCCGCCGCAGCTTACCTTGCTTGAACGTGTTACCGTTGGCTTGCGTAATCGCTTTTTTGACGCCGTATATACGGTGATGCCCACCGCACAGGCGGCATTTATTGAGGGCGTTTGCATGGGTGATGTATCCAACGTGTCGGCGGATATCATCACCGATTTTCGTAAAAGCGGTCTGGCACACCTGACGGTGGTGTCGGGCTTACATATGACTGTGCTGAGCGGTGCGGTGCTTGGACTTCTGAAGAACTTGCGTGTACGTCGCAGCATCACTGTGGCGATCACCTTGGCTACCGTGTGGTTGTTTATGCTGACGGTCGGTCTGTCGGTATCGGTGATGCGTGCCGCTGTTATGCTGCATTGCTTGCTGATAGGCGGTATGTTCCGCCGTCGTGCGGATAGCCGTACCTCTCTTTCCATAGCATTACTGCTGATCGTATCTGCAAATCCGTATGCGGTGTGTGATGTCGGTTTTTTGCTGAGCTTTGCAGCGACCTGGGGAATGATTGTGCTTGTGCCGCTGTGGAACACGTGGATGACCTCTTTTTCTTGGATTGCGAAGCGGCCTTGGTTGCAAAGCTTTTTACAGCCAATTGGCTGTTCTTTGGCAGCAATGGTGTTTACAGCACCTGTTTGTGCAGAGGCGTTCGGCACAATATCGTTACTGGCACCGTTGTCTAATCTGTTGACAGGTTGGCCTGTAACAGTAATGCTGCCGGCTGCTTTCTTGGGCAGCGTTTTGTATCAATTACCGTTTTTACACATCCTTGCAACACCTGTTTTATGGTTGGCAAGTGTGCTGGCAGAATGGGTGATGTCGGTTGCACGGTGGGTGGCATCCCTCTCGGCGGCCGTTTTGCAAATACGGCATCCCGTGTGGCTGCTGTTGTTGATGCTGTTGCCGTTTTCCTTATCGTGGGCAGCCAAGCTGTACGGCAAACGAGGAGTATGCCGAGTGGTCATCGCCAATGTGGCGGTGGTTGCCTGTGTGTCAGCTGCGTTTTCCTGCTTTTTTCACCGCTACGTGTCTGTACGTGTGGCAGGGTCGGGCTATGCCACTGTGACGGTGGCGGAAACCGCTTCGTTTACTGCGGCGGTTATATCCGGCGAAAATGCGTATGCGTACAATACGGCAAAACGGTATTTTGCTGCTTTTGGTATAGATGCCGTAGATGTATTGGTTGTCACTGAGGTCGGTAACGAGTCGGCATTGTTACTGGATGATTTGTTAAAGAGCATATCGGCAAAGACGGTGGTGTGCTCTGAAGAGGAGATACTTCCCGAAACGACCGCTTTGGCGGAAGGGGAAACGTTTTCTTATGATGATATGCTGTCGCTGACCACCATGGGTGGTTGGTGGCGTATGGATATCGGTGAAACGAGGGTATTGTTTACAGCGGACGGTGAGGTGACACAGCTGCCTGCCGATTGGCAGCACACCCATTTGGCGATTATCGGACAAACCGTTCCCGAAGATATATTGCGGCTGGATGCCTGCTATGCGTTGGCGATGTGTACCGTGAAAAACACCGCTAAAGTAACGGCGGCGTTACAAGATACGGAGTATCCTGTGACGGTGAACGAGCAAATGACCTTTTTCACGGCGGGGCAGGGTGATTTGACACCTAATAATACGTTTTGGTTGTAAGGAGGATGGCTGTGGCTTACGGAGAAAAGGATCTGCGTGAAGATTTGAAGGGCGAGCTGCGCCCCGTATATCTGTTGTACGGTGAGGAAGCATATCTGACCGCAAAGTATGCGGATGCCATCGGCAAAGCGGCGGTGGACGAGGATATGGGCGGGTTTAACCTGCAAAAGTTTGACGGCGAAACCGCATCTGTTGAACAACTGGAACAAGCAATCGATGCACTGCCGATGATGGCGGAACGTAAATGCGTGATTATCCGTGATCTGGACTTTACTGACGATGCGGTAGAGGAACGCATTTTGCCGCTGATTGAAAATCCTTCGGAAACCACTGTACTGGTGCTGATGTATATGCGCTTACAGCCGACGGGCAAACAGGCAGTTTGGAAAACACTGCGTGATACGGTTGCAAAGGTCGGCGGCTTGGTGAAGTTTGCCAAACCTGCCGCCACCGAAATTACGGCAACCTTGTGTGCTCGTGCGGCACGCCGTAACTGTGTGCTGTCCTCCACCAATGCGAACTTCTTGATAGAACAATGCGGTGACGATGTGTTGCTGCTGTGTAACGAGCTGGATAAGCTGGCGGCTATTGCAGACGGCGGCGAGATTACTGCGGCACTGATAAAAAAAGCGGCGACCCAAAACCTGGAAGCCAAGGGATACGAGCTGACCAAGGCGGTGTTATACCGCAAAAGCGATGAGGCGTACGCCATTTTAGATATTCTGCTTGGACAACGGGAAGAGCCGACTATGATTTTGGCTTTGTTGATCGGCAGCTTCGTGGATATGTATCGCATGAAGGTGTCGGGTGTGTCGGCTGACGAGGTGTTGAACACATTTCCGCAGATGTACGGCAGAAGCAAGGTTTCCCGCCTTACCTATGCGGCACGTGATGCCGCGCGTATGACCCCTGAACAGCTGTGTGAAAAGCTGGAGATTTTGGCTGAGGCGGATACCTTACTGAAATCCTCCCGTTCCAACCCTCGTTTTGTGTTGGAGCAGGCGATTGCGAAGTTGATGCTATGATGAAAATACGTGAAGTAATTGTGGTGGAAGGCAAGTATGATGCTATCCGTCTGCATTCGGCGGTGGAGGCCACTGTTATAGAAACCAACGGCTTTGGCATTTTCAAGGATAAGGAAATGCTGTCACTGCTGCGTCGTATGGCGAAAACACGTGGCTTGCTTATCTTGACCGACAGTGACGGTGCGGGCTTTGTTATTCGTGATTTTCTCGGTGGTTCTATACCCAAGGAGCAGGTAAAGCATGCCTATATTCCCGAAATTGTCGGCAAAGAACGTCGTAAGTCAGCACCCTCCAAGGAGGGCTTGCTTGGCGTGGAAGGTATAGACAACGCAGTGATAGTAGAGGCGCTGCGTCGTGCGGGTGCCACCTTCGAAGGGGAAGAGGTGTCCGGTTTTACAGGGTGCAAGCTTTCTAAGGCCGATTTGTATGCTTTGGGCTTGGCTGGTGGTACGGACAGCGCACAAAAACGTCGTGCCCTGCAAAAGGCACTCGGTCTTCCCGAAAAATTGTCTGCGAATCGCTTGCTCGAAATCCTGAATATCGCCGTCTCTCCGGACGAGCTGACAACAGCATTGAAAAATGTGTAAAAAACACCCCTAAAAGGGGTGTTTTTTACACATTTTTTATTGACATATAAGGGTACTTATGGCATAACAGAAACGAAACCAAGCAAAAGTAAAAACGAAATAAAACAAAAGGAGAGTTTGGTTATGGAATTCAAAGTGTATCAGAAGGAATTGGAACTGCAGTCGAGAGGTTGGATCCCCACCTTCCACGACGTGTCAAAAGAAATCATCGAGATTGTTGCGGCATCGGGCATCAAAAACGGCACTGTTGCTATCGCATCTCATCACACCACCTGTTCCGTTATGGTGCAGGAATGTTCTCATGACATCGATTCGTTCGCTCTGGAGTTCTTGCAGCACGACCTTTTAGATATCATGCGTAAGATGATTCCCGACTTTGCGAAGAGCATCAGTATCGTCATCCCGGCCCGATTCATTCGCAGTTTGGCCGCTATGTGAACGAGCCGGCGACTTCACCAGCATGAACACCGACGGTCATCTGCGTTCGGTATTCTTCGGCAGAAGCGAAACTATGACCATTAAAGACGGCGTTCTTGACGGTGGAGAATTCGCTCACATCTACTTTGTTGACTGGGATCACGTACGTGCCCGTGGTCGTCAGCTCAACGTTACCGTTATGGGTACGACTGAGGATGTGGAAGACCGCAAATGGAACAACGGTGAGGTTATCGACACCTTACATAAGTTCACCGACGAAGAGAAGGCATACGACGTACATTACACCCTGCAGCAGCAGAGATAAGGCGGGTTGCTGTGAAAACCGAACTTACTCTGCAAGAGCGGCGTGACAGGATACTGGATATTCTGCACACCGAGGGTAAGGTACGGGTAGCCGAACTGAGTGCGCTGTTTAATGTTTCGGAAGTGAGTATTCGAAACGACTTGGCGGAATTAGAGAGTAAAGGACTGCTGTCCCGTGTACATGGCGGGGCAGTCAGTTCTTACTCTTCCTATTACCATATGACCGTAAAATGTTGGAAACCTTCGTACCTTACTGGGAAATGGAAGATGGCAAGCTGACAAAGCTTGAACTGTTACCTGTGGAACTCGGTTTTGATTTAGATGTGAAACATCCGTTACGCGGTATACCGGTAGTGACCAAAGATATGGGGTGCATGGAACGTTTACAGGCGTTGTCTGCGGAACTTGGTACAAAAATGCACTTTGAAGACGGTAAAGTGATTGTCGAAGTCTGAAAGGATCTGTTGTAATTGAGAAGGAAACTATCCCCACGGCACATTGAAATGTGCGAGGGACCCATCTTAAAGAATATAGTTCCGTATGCCATCCCCGTGATTTTAAGCGGCGTTTTGCAGTTGTTGTTTAACGCTGCCGATATGGTGGTGGTTGGCCGCTTTTGCGGGAGTACGTCGGTTGGTGCTGTGGGCTCTACCGGTTCGCTTATCAACCTGCTGGTGAATATGTTTATGGGATTATCCACGGGTTCCGGCGTTGTGGTGGCGATGTCTATCGGTAAAGGAGACCGAGAAGAAACCCATCGGTCGGTGCATACGGCGATGTTGCTTGCTGTTATTGCAGGTGCGATTATCACCGTGCTCGGTATGCTTTTAACAAAACCTTTGCTTGTCTGGATGGCCACCCCCGATGACGTGTTAAATCTGGCAGTTACCTATGTGCGTATTTACTTTTTAGGCGCCATACCCAGTGCGGTGTACAACTTCGGTGCTGCGATTATGCGTGCGAACGGTGATACCCGTCGCCCGATGACCTATCTGACCGTTGCAGGTGTTGCAAACGTGTTGTTGAATCTTGTTTTTGTAACAGCGTTCCAACTTGACGTGGCAGGCGTTGCGTTGGCAACCACCATCTCGCAATTGCTTTCCGCGATACTGGTTGTGCACGCATTGGCAGAACAGCACGACGCAACACGCCTGGATTTTTCTTGTTTGCGTATATATGCAAACGAGGTAAAGTCCATTTTGAAGATCGGTATTCCTGCCGCTTTACAGGGTTGCACCTTCTCTGTTTCGAATATGTTGATACAAAGCTCAGTTAACAGCTTTGGTGCACGGCGGTTGCCGGTGTTGCAGCATCTACCAGCTTGACAGGATTTACCTATACGGCGATGAACTCTTTCCGTCAGGCGACCTTAAACTTTGTGGGACAAAACTGCGGTGCTAAGAAATTTGACCGTGTGCGTCGTGTGGTGTGGAGCAGCATTTTGTGCGTGTCGGTTGTTGGCATTTCGTTAGGGTTGCTCAGTGCTGCTTTTGCAACACCGCTGTTAAAACTGTATATCACCGACTCGGCAGAGGCGATACAGTACGGTGTTGTGAGAACATGGTGGATTGGCATTACCTATTTTCTTGCAGGTATTATGGAAACGTTTATGGGTGCCTTGCAAGGTCTTGGCAAATCTACTGTTTCGATGTTGATTAACGTGTTTTGTACCTGCTTTATTCGTATCATATGGATATTAACCATCTTTGTAATGATACCTACGCTTAACACCTTGTATATTTCCTATCCCATTTCGTGGGGGTTGGCAATTATAGCGGAAGCTGTAGCTTTTTCATACATCTTAAAACGCAAAGAAAAGGAATAATTGACAAAATAAAGGACGCGCCCCTAGGGGTGCGTCCTTTTTCACGCATTGACAATTCGACAGAAAATGCTATAATAATTAGGTTAAAAGGAAGGTGACAGGTATGCATCATCTGTTTGTTATCAATACGTATGCAGGTAAAGACAGTACCGATAAGGATATTGCTGCGGTTCTGGAGAATATGAGCAGCGATATGCTATATACTGTGCATTATACAGAAGGAAAAGGCGAAGCCACAGCTTTTGTCCGTGCATTTTGCACCGAGCATGCGAAGGAAACGGTGCGTGTGTATGCCTGCGGCGGCGACGGTACGGCACACGAGGTGGCAAACGGTATTGTCGGTTGTCCGAATGCTTCGATGACGGTGTATCCTTGTGGCAGTGGCAACGATTTTGTGAAATATTACGGCGGTAAGGATCGCTTTATGGATATTGGTGACTTGGTTGCGGCGGAAGATGCACCCATTGACCTTATACGTGTAAATGACAAGCAATATGCCATTAATGCGTGCCACTTTGGCTTTGATAGTGCGGTAGCAGAGCTGATGGGGAAGATACGGCACAAGAAAATCATAGGCGGCAGTATGGCATACCCTGTCAGTGTGGCGAAAGCACTGCTGACCTCTATGAAAACCCGATGTACCGTCAAGGCGGACGGTGAGGTGCTGAATCCTAACGGTGAATTGCTGTTGTGTACTGTGGCGAATGGCCAGTATGTGGGCGGCTCCTACCGCTGTGCGCCGCTTTCTTGTAACGACGACGGCTTGTTGGAGGTCTGCCTTGTAAAACCGGTGTCCCGTATTACGTTTTTGCGTCTGATGAATGCTTATAAAGAGGGAAAGCATCTCAATGACCCTCGATTTGAAAAGTATATCGTATACCGGCAGGCAAGGTGCGTGGAAATCCAGGCGGCATCTCCCGTCTTTCCGTGCTCGCTGGACGGAGAGGTCATCTACGGACGGCAGCTGTATGTCGAGGTGGAAGAAAAAACGATTCGTTTTGCAGTTCCCAAGGAGAAGAAATATGCTGAAATTGAGAAATAAAGGGTGGTACGGCAGCTTACTGCTGCTGATTGCCTCTTTTTTGTGGGGCAGCACCTTCGTGGCACAAAGTGACGGTGCTGACAAGGTTGGTCCCTTTACATTCCTTTGCTTGCGTTCGGTGCTGGGTTTTGCGGTGCTGTTGCCACTGGCCTTGGTGCGTAGCGGCAAACAGTCCAAAGGCGAACGCAATTCCTGTATGCTGTTGTGGGGCGGTATTGTGTGCGGCTTGGTGCTCACCGTGTCCTCGTTGCTACAGCAGGTAGGCATCGCATATACATCGGTAGGTAACGCAGGGTTTATCACTGCAATGTACATTTTACTGGTGCCGATACTGGGCTTGTTCATCGGCAAGAAAATGCCATTACACCTTTGGGGCTGTGTAGGCGTTGCAGTGGTGGCACTGTATCTGCTTACCATCAAGGATGGATTCACGATAGCGTTCGGCGATCTGATGGTGTTGCTGTGTGCGGTGTGTTTTGCGGTACATATTCTGGTGATTGACTTTGTGTCCCCGAAGGTAGATGGGGTAACCTTGTCCTGTATCCAATTTTTGACTGTAGCACTTGTGACCGTTATTCCGATGCTCGTGATAGAAAAGCCGGAAATGCAAACGGTGCTGTCTGCGTGGCTACCCATTGCGTATGCAGGTGTGCTTTCCAGTGGTGTTGCGTATACGTTGCAGATTGTTGGCCAAAAATATACCCGTCCGACAGTGGCGTCTCTTGTGATGAGCTTAGAATCGGTGTTTGCCGTGCTGTCGGGTATGGTGGTACTGGGGGATGTCCCCACCCTGAAGGAAGGTATTGGATGTGTGCTGATGTTTGCAGCAATTATTTTGTCACAGTTGCCGCAAAAGGAGAAAAAAGATGCACAAAACATATAAAGGCATGTTGGCAGCATTTTTCGGCAACTTTATTTTCGGCTTGAGCTTCCTGTTTACCAAAACCGCCCTTTTAGCCGCAACACCGTCCGTTTTGTTGTTCTGGCGGTTCTTTCTGGCATTGACCGTGATGAATGTGCTGCGGCTGACCGGAAAATGTAAAGTGTCCTTAAAGGGTAAACCTATCGCCCTGCTGGTGCTGATGGGGCTTTGCCAACCGGTGTTGTATTTTTACTTTGAAAATTACGGATTGATCTGCTCGAACGCCACGTTTTCATCGGTGATGATAGCATTGGTACCGATTGCATCGCTTGTGTTCGGTGCTTTGTTTATGCGGGAACGGCCGACTATGTTGCAGGTCGTCTGCAGTGCCGTTTCGGTAGGTGGTGTTGTCTGGATGGCACTGCTGCAATCGTCAAGTGGTGCTATCACCGTGTGGGGTGTGCTGTTACTGTGCGGTGCGGTGATGACCGCCGTCGGCTTTAATGTCATCAGCCGCCGCAGTGCCGGACAGGTAACCGCATTTGAACGTACGTATATGATGTTCTTGGTGGGTACGACAGCATTTTTTGGTGTGGCAGTGTTTGAAAACTGCCGTACACCGCTCCTTATGGTTGCACCCTTTGCCGATAGCGGCTTTATGGTGTCCCTTTTGTACCTCGGTATACTGTCATCGGTATGTGCGTTTCTGATGATCAATTACGCAAATACATATTTGCCGTTGTCCCGTGCAACCGTCTTTTCCAACGTGATTACGGTGGTGTCGGTAGCGGCAAGTATCTGGCTGCTGCACGAGCCGTTTAACGTGTATATTTTACTGGCATCTTTGTTGATTGTCTTCGGTATCGCAGGGGTGCAATATTTCACCCGAAAAAATTGACATACAAGGTTCTTAATGGTATGATGAATATAAGTTTATGTTAGGAGGATTCCTATGCTCGAATTAAAAAATGTGTCCTTCACGGTGGAGGATGAAAAAGGAGAAAAAAAGGACATTCTGAAGGATGTGTCCTTGAAGATAGAAGACCGTTTCGTGGCAATCACCGGCCCGAACGGTGGCGGCAAGTCTACCTTAGCAAAAATTATTGCGGGTATTTATACACCGACAGCCGGTCGGATTTTCTTTAACGGTACGGATATTACCGATATGTCTATTACCGACCGTGCCAGAATGGGTATCAGCTATGCGTTTCAGCAGCCGGTACGATTTAAGGGCTTGACCGTCAAAGATCTGATTGCACTGGCGGCAGGTAAAAAGCTGTCTATTACCGAGATTTGTAATTATCTGTCCGAGGTCGGTCTTTGTGCACGTGATTACGTAGACCGTGAGGTAAATGCTTTGCTGTCCGGCGGTGAATTGAAACGCATTGAAATTGCGATGATTATGGCACGCGGCACCGAACTTACCGTGTTTGACGAGCCCGAGGCGGGTATCGACCTATGGAGCTTCGGCAATCTCATTCAGGTGTTCAAAAAAATGTACGAAAAGAACAGCGGTTCTATCATCATCATTTCGCATCAGGAACGTATTCTCAACATTGCCGATACGATCGTTGTGGTGGCAAACGGAGAGGTTTCCAAGGTGGGTACGAAGGAAGACGTATTGCCTGCACTGCTTGGTGCGGAGAGCGTATGCTCGGTGCTCAGCGACAAATTGTAAGGGGGACGCATGTGAATACTATTGAAAAGAATCTATTGGAACAGATTGCTGATCTGCACGATGTCCCTGCGGGTGCGTATAATATCCGTGCAAACGGTGAAGCGGCAGGCCGCCGTTCTACAGCGAATATTGAAATTACAACCAAAACGGACAAGCCGGGTATTGATATCCGTATTGCCCCCGGCACAAAAAATGAAAGTGTGCATATTCCCGTGCTGCTCACCCAAACGGGTATGAAGGAGCTCGTGTATAACGATTTCTACATTGGCGAGGATGCAGACGTTGTTATTGTGGCCGGATGTGGCATTCACAACAGCGGTGACGATGCTGCAGAGCATAGCGGCATCCACGCATTTTTCCTCGGCAAAAACGCCCGTGTGAAATATGTGGAAAAGCATTACGGTGACGGTGACGGCAACGGCGAGCGGGTTATGAACCCGACCACCGTGGTACACCTGGAAGAGGGCTCGTATCTCGAAATGGAAACCACCCAGATTAAGGGTGTGGATTCCACCCGTCGTGCTACACGAGGCACTGTCGGTAAAAATGCAACCCTTATTGTGAAGGAAAAGATTATGACCCACGGTCAGCAGTTTGCAGAAACCGACTTTGAAGTGGATTTGAATGGTGAAAATGCAGGTACGCACGTCATCTCCCGCTCGGTAGCAAAAGACCAATCTCATCAGGTGTTTCTGTCGAAAATCAACGGCAACAGCCGTTGCAACGGCCACACCGAATGTGATGCTATCATTATGGATGATGCGTCTGTGGCGGCAATACCGCAGATTACCGCCAACCACGTGGAAGCATCCTTGATTCACGAGGCGGCTATCGGTAAAATTGCAGGGGAACAGCTGATGAAGCTGATGACCTTGGGTTTGACCGAAAAGGAAGCCGAAGAACAAATTGTCAGCGGATTCTTGAAATAAAAAATACGGTGTGTCGAAGGACACACCGTATTTTTTATACGTCTAATTTCATATCGTTCGGTTTGATCCAACCGATTTTCCGTAGGATTTCGCTGAACAGCAGGGAAAGTACGGCGGGGAGGACAAAGCAGATAACCGCAATGCCTATCCATTTCATGGTACCGCCCTCCATATTGGTGATAATACCTAAGGGGCCGACTAAACCGCAAGTACCCATACCCGAAGCTACACCAACGTTTTCTAATTTGAAAACCGTGGTAGAGAGGGGACCTGTAATCATCGATGCCAAGGTGGCAGGAATCCAAATGCGAGGATTTTTCACGATGTTTCCCATTTGCAGCATAGAGGTGCCGAGTCCTTGCGCAATCACGCCGCCCCAATGGTTTTCACGGAAGGAAATGACCGCAAAGCCAATCATCTGCGCACAGCAGCCGGCAGTTGCGGCACCGCCCGCCAGACCGCTGATGCCAATCATTGCACAGATGGCGGCGGAACTGATAGGCAGGGTAAGTGCAATGCCGACAGCAGCAGAAACGAGGATGCCCATAATAATGGGTTGCAGTTCGGTGGCGGTGTTGATAAACCAACCGATCCAATACATACACCAGGCAATGATAGGGCAGAGCAGCCGTGCCACCACAACACCGGACAGAATGGTGACGGTGGGGGTAACCAGAATATCGATTTTGGTTTCCTTGGAAACCAGCTTGCCGAGCTCTACTGCGATGATGACCGCAACGAAAGCACCTGCCGGTCCTGCGGTAATGGATTTTTCCACACCGTCAAGTATAAAGGTGCCGCCAAAGCTGTTGCCTGCGTAGCCGACAGCGGCGGCACACAGCATCACGAGGGTGGGGGCGTGTAGCGCATTGGCAATAGCTATGCCGAGTGCTGCACCTGTTACGGCGGTAGCGGCAGCGGCGAGGTCGCCAAAAACAGAGATGGCGGTATAATCATATAAGGTATCAAAAATAGTACCGATGAGCAGTGAGGCAAAAAGCCCCAGAGCCATAGACCCCATCGCATCTATAAAATAGGTGCGAAGCGACGGCTTTACTTGCTTTTTCTCCAAGAAAGTGCGAACTTTTGACATGGAAACCCCTTCTTTTATTATATTTTGTTCGGTTATACCACTTTTACCTTTTTTTGTCAAGTTTTCAAGGAAACTCTTGTTATTTGTAAAATGTTTTGATATACTGTACCTACTTTTTTGAAGGTCGTGAAACTATGCTTGGTGTTTTGGTGAATATGCTGACGGTAACGGTGGGCAGTGCGCTTGGCTTGTTACTGAAGAAAGGTCTGCCCGAAAAGCTGAAAGCGGTGATTATGTCGGGTATGGCGCTGTGCGTGCTGTACGTCGGTATTTCGGGTACGTTGGAGAGCAGCAATGCCATTATCGTGGTGGCATCTATCGCTTTAGGTGCTTTTATCGGTGCACTGATCGGTATTGATGCTACCCTCAACCGTCTCGGTGATTGGATAACTGATAAGGTAAAGAGTAAAGGTGGCAACCTTTCCAATGTCGGTGAAGGGTTTGTCAGCGGTACACTGCTGTTCTGTGTCGGTGCTATGACGGTGGTCGGCTCCTTAGAGGCCGGTATCACGGGAGATAACAGCACCTTGTTTACCAAGGCGATGATCGATATGGTGGCGGCACTTGTTCTGACAACCACCTTGGGCGGCGGTGTCATGCTTTCCGCTGTGGCGGTCGGTATTCTGCAGGGCGGTATTGTGCTGCTTGCTACCTTTATTCAGCCGTTGTTGACCGAAGCTGCCATTGCGGAAATGACCGCAGTGGGCTCTATTATGATTATGGGCATCGGTATCAATATGTTAGGCGTTGCCAAAATAAAAGTGGCGGACATGATGCCCGCCATTGTGATTGCGCCTGTTCTTTGTCGTTTAATCACGGGATAATTCCCAAATAATGCTGTATACATAGCCGTTTTCGGCTTTGGTCAGCACCTGACACCCGCAAACAGTGTCGTGTAAAGCCGTTTCACTTGCCACCTCTATGGTACGTAAGGAAACAGATAATCCCTTGCCTGTGAGCTTTGCATACGCTTCCTTGCGTGTCCAAACCTCTAAAAAGCGGCAATCATCCCCGCTGATATAGGTATATTCGGCAGAGGAACAAATACGTTGTGCGACGCGGTCATTATATGGCCGCGTTTTTTCTATATCTACACCGATATCTCCATTATGTATGCCGCATAATACCGCAGTTCCCGAATGGCTGATGTTAAATTGCAGGGTGCTGTCGGGAAGATACGGTTTGCCGCTTTCTGTTTTGGAAAAGCAAAGGGTGTCTGCCGATACATTAAAGTGTGCCGCTATCATATTCTTTGCCAATGCGTGTCCTGCAGCCGACAGGGCTTTCCTGTCGGCTGCGGGTATGTGGATGACACGGTATTCCATCAGCTTTCCTCCATCTCTTTTGCAGAGGTGATATACCGTTCTGCCTGGGTGGAGAACAGCTCGTAATACTGTTTTTTCGCTTTCATCAGCTGTGCGTGGGTGCCTTCCTCTACCACCTTACCGTTTTGTAACACGACAATTTTGGAAGCGGTGGTGGCACTGGATAAACGATGAGAAACGAAAATGGTGGTTTTTCCTTCACGCAGAGAATCAAACTGACGAAAGATTTCCTGCTCTGCGATAGCATCTAACGATGCGGTCGGCTCGTCTAAGATCAGCACATCGGCATCACGGTAGAACGCACGGGAGACGGCAAGCTTTTGCCATTGACCGATAGACAGCTCCAGCCCTGTCTCTTCAAACCACCGCATCAGCGGTGTATCGTACCCGAGTGGCAGTGCACTGATATAGTCGTGTGCGTTGCCCTGCTTTGCTGCGGCAACCACCGCATCCGTTTCGGCCTCTTTTTCCACCTGCCCGAAAGCGATATTATCGCCTGCGGTGGCAGCATATTTTCCGAAATCCTGGAAGATGATACCGAAAATGCGATACAACTCTTCGGGGTCATACGAACGAATGTCTTTGCCGTCCATATAAATGGTGCCTTTTGTGGGGTCGTAAAGACGGAGCAACAGCTTGAGTAAGGTGGTTTTGCCGGCACCGTTGAGTCCTACCAAAACCATCGTTTCGCCTGCACCGATTTCTAAGTTGATATCCTCTAATACCAAACGGCTTGTACCCGGATAGGCAAAGGATACGTTTTCAAAACGGAAGGTATGTCCGATGTGACGGGTGATGGGTGCGGGGGCGGGGAGGAGCGGCACAATTCGCCGTGCTTCCTGCAGAAAAATGATAAGGTTTTCAATAAATAGCGTGCCCTCGTAAATGGTAGCGGTAGTGGAGATGAGCGAGGTGACACCGCTTGCAATTGAGGTTAACGCACCGGTGTACAGCGAATAGTCACCCAACTGCATATTGCCGTCAAACACGCCTTTTGCGATGTATAAAAAGAAACCGCAATGCACCACAGTGGACAGGATATTCAATCCGACATTAAAGCCGCCTTCTCCGAGAATCAAATGCTTCAGACCGTTGAAATATTTTTGGAATACGGTTTTATATCGCCCGATGAGATGGTCAGATAAGCCGTACAGGCGGATCTCCTTCGCCATATCCTTGTTGACGAGCAGATCGGAATAGTACCACATCTGTCGACGCTCTTTGGAATGGAAACGCATATATTTGACGTTTTTGCCACGGTAGATAAAGTTGACGATAGCGGACGGAATGGATACTGCCACAATGGCGACAGGTGCCCATGGGGTAACCGCCCATAAAATCACGATAAAGCTCACCATACTGATGATACTGCTTACAATGTTGAAGGTGGCGCTCAATATCTGCAGCGGCCGCATACCCGCTTCACGGTTGGCATTGTCTAACCGTTCGTAAAAATCGGGCAGATCGAAGTTGGAAAGGTCTAACTCTTTTGCTTTGTGCATAATCCGCATTTTGATGTGGTTGCTGACCTTTTCGCCTGCCATACGTGTGACTATTGTATTGACCTCGCTGACAAGACGGTTGCCAAAGAGGTACACAAACTGGATAATAAGCAGCTTGAAAATAGCGGAGAAGGTAACCGTTCCCGTAATGGCACCTGCCAATGCATTGAGGATGGCGGCACCGATGTACGCACCGATGACAGGCAGTACGCCGTGCAGTAATGCCAGAACAGACATCAGAATGAGTATCAGCGGACTGCATTCCCAAACAATCCCGAATATGTAAAATAAGCGGTGAAAAAAGCCGCCGATCAAGCGGCGCAGATAGCCGGGAACTTCCCGCATGCTTTTGGGACGTGGTTCTTTGTATTTGTCTATGTTTCTTACCGGTGGGGGCATGGATACACTTCCTTTCTGTATCTTTTTCATCACTTTTACGTGAAAAGTATACCATATTTCACGTGTTTTGTCATTTTTTTCTTGCAAATAATTGAAAAAAATATACAAATAAGGTATGATATGTGTGTTAGGAGTGATTTTTATGCAATTGAAAATAAAACCTGTCCGTGACAATGCTACCTTGCCGCATCGTGCAACCGACGGCAGTGCGGGTGCGGATTTACATGCGTGGCTGGAAGCACCGCTCACCGTCGGTGTGGGAGAGCGGGTGCGTATCCCTACGGGGATCGCTATCGGTCTGCCGTCGAAGGATACGGTGGCTTTGGTTTTTGCCAGAAGCGGTCTTGCCATTAAGCACGGCCTTACCCTGTCTAACTGTGTGGGTGTCATCGACAGCGATTACACAGGTGAGATACAGGTGGGATTGATTAACCAGGGGGATGCACCCTACACGATAGAGCCGGGTGAGCGTATTGCACAGCTGGTGATTATGCCGGTGTTTACCCCTGATTTCGTGGTGACCGATACGTTGGAAGAAACCGCACGCGGTGCGGGCGGCTTTGGGTCGACAGGGAGAGCGTAAGATGCAAAAACTGATTTTGGCTTCCGCTTCTCCACGCAGACGGGAAATTCTTACCTTGGCGGGTGTGCCGTTTGAAGTGGTGGTGGCACAGGAAGAGACGGCTCCTGCGGGTTTAGCCCCTGCCGACTATACCTTGGCACTGGCACGGTGTAAAGCACAAGCGGTGTTTCAAAAGCATCCCGACCGTGTGGTGTTGGGGGCAGACACCATTGTGGTACTGGACGGTACGGTGCTCGGCAAACCTCGGGATGAGAAGGATGCGGTGGAGATGCTGCTGTCCCTCGGTGGCCGTACCCATCAGGTAATGACCGGTGTGTGGGTATGCAGCCCCGACAGATGTGAAGGATTTACCGATGTGGCATCGGTGCATTTTTATCCCATTATCCGTGAGGAAGCGGAAAAATATGTTGCTACCGGGGAGCCGTTGGATAAAGCGGGTAGTTACGGCATTCAAGGGTACGGCATGCGGTTTGTCAGCGGCATAGAAGGGGATTTTTATACCGTTATGGGCTTGCCGGGCGGCAGAGTACGCCGCTTTTTGGAAACGTTTCCCATAGAATTGTAAAAATTCGGAAATATTTTATATTTTTTATTGAGAATTTCTTCTATATGGTATATAATGACGGTGTGTGTGCCAAAACTTTCCTCCGAGAGAATAAAAACGGAGGGATTTGTATATGGAACAGAGTGAAAGGAAGGAAAAGAATATGTGGTTTAACAGAGGCGATATCGGTATCGACTTGGGTACTGCGAATACGTTGGTGTATATGCGAGGCAAAGGCATTGTTATGCGTGAACCGTCGGTTGTGGCGGTGGATTTGAAACGTGATGAGGTTATGGCGGTTGGCAGAGAGGCCAAAGAAATGATTGGCCGTACTCCCGGCTCCATTTCCGCAATCCGTCCGTTGAAGGATGGCGTTATTGCGGACTTTGACGTAACGGCGGAGATGCTCCGTTACTTTATCAAGGCGGCACTGAAATCCACTTGGGCACGTCGTCCCCGCATCATCGTGTGTATTCCCTCGGGTGTTACCGAGGTAGAACGTCGTGCGGTAGAGGATGCCGCAAGACAGGCGGGTGCCAAAGACGTAGAATTGATTGCCGAGCCGATGGCGGCAGCTATCGGTGCCGGCTTGCAGGTGGAAGAAGCGGCCGGCTGCATGGTGGTTGACATCGGCGGCGGCACCTCCGAAATTGCGGTTATCTCCCTTGGTGACATTGTGACCTTCTGCTCGGTGCGCACTGCGGGTGACGACTTTGACGAGGCAATCGTTTCCTACATCAAGAAAAAATACAATCTGCTCATCGGTGAACGTACCGCTGAGGATATCAAGATTGCGATCGGTTCTGCGTTCCCGCAGGAGGATGATGACACCAAGATGGATGTCAAGGGTCGTAACCTGGTAGACGGTCTGCCGAAAAACATCACCATTTCTGCGGAAGAGGTGCGTGAAGCATTGGCTGATCCTGTGACCATCATTGTAGATGCCATTCGTGCCACCCTCGAGAGAACGCCCCCCGAGCTGTCTGCGGATATCATCACCAATGGTATTATGCTGACCGGTGGCGGTGCTCTGCTTCGTGGCTTGGACCAGTTGATTTCTCGTGAAACGGGTATGCCTGTGCACGTTGCGGAAGATCCGCTGGATTGCGTGGTATCCGGTACCGGCAAATGTCTGGATTTGGGAATGGTAAGTAACTTCCGTTCCAACCGTCGTCTCTAATATATAATAACGCGAAAGCGGGGGACGGGTGTCGCCCGCTTTTCGACTTTGATTTTACTTTGAAAAGGAGGTGCTGTCGGTGAGGCACTTTTTCAAAACAATCGGCTTTAAGATTTTAGGCGGTGTGGCACTTGTGCTCATCGGTGTGATGATTTATGCCGCTTCGACCGGTGGTATCTCTACCTTTTTTGCGTCTGCTGCAGGGGTGGTGGTCACGCCGCTGCAAACGGCAGTGACCGCCGTATCCGATGCGGTGAGCGATCTCTTCGGCGGTATCGGTAAAGGCGGCGCTTTGCGTCAGCAGATTACTGCGCTGGAAGAAGAAAACCGTCATCTGCGTGAACAGCTTGTGGATTACGATGAAATGAAAATGGAAAACGAGTGGTATAGTCAGATACTCAGTCTGCATGAGGACCATCCCGACTATACCTTTGCCGACGGAAAGGTCATTACAATGGATCCCTCCGACCCGTTTTGCAATTTTTCCATCAATGCCGGCTCGGCGGTAGGTGTTGCGGTAGGCGATCCCGTTGTGACAGCGGACGGTCTTGTGGGTATTGTGCAGGAAGTGGGTCTGACCTTCAGCAAGGTGCGTACCGTGCTTGACCCCGCATTGAAAGCAAGTGCTTCTATCAGCCGTACGGACGAAAGCGGCTATACGGGTGGCTCTCTTTCGCTGGCGAGCGAAGGGGCACTGCGTATCAACTACCTGGAACGCACCTCTTCGGTGGTAAGCGGTGACTTTGTGGTTACCTCGGGTCTGGGCGGTGTGTTTCCGTCCGGCTTACTGATTGGCAGGGTAACAGCGGTTGCACCCGATACCGACGGTATGACCCTTTACGGTCTTGTAGCGCCGTTTGTAGATATCCCCAATCTGAAACGGGTGATGGTAATCACCTCCTTTGACGGGCAGGGGGAATAAGCGATGGCGGTATCTAAACTCGGAAAAGGCAGATGGCTTGCGCAGGTAGATAAAATGTATCTGCGGTGGATTGCTTACGGAATGATATTGGTAGCGGTGTCGCTCGTACAGGCGGCGCCCCGTTTGTTGCCTGTCATTGGCGGTGCACACCCGTATCCGCTGATGGCGGCAGTGGTATGTATCGCTATGTTCGAAGGCCCGCTTGTCGGTGCTTCGGTCGGTGTCGGCGGCGGTCTTTTATGGGCGCTGTATGCGGACAGACTGTTCGGCTTGGATGCCTTGCTGTTGTTGATGACAGGGTGTCTGTGCGGCCTGCTGGTGCAGGTGCTGCTGCGTAATAACTGGTTGACGGCACTGCTGTTGAACGGTGCGGTGATACTGGCATATACCTTGCTGGATTGGCTGCTGCGTTACGTTTTGTTTGCGGAAAGCGAGGCGTTTTTTGCTTTGTGGCATATTCTGTTGCCCAATGCACTGTACACCTTTGCACTGTCTCCTGTGATATATTGGCTTTCCTATCGTATTGCCAGAAACTTGAGAGAAACGGTGTAATTACTATTTTGAATAGCCCGAAAGGACGGTGAGTATATGCAACGCAGAACACGGAATGAAAACGGCAAAAGACCGCTTTGGTTAGCGCTGATCATTGTGTCGGTATTTGCAATATTCGCCGTCACTTTGTTTCGTATACAAATTGTCAGAGGATCTCATTATGCTGAAAAAGCGGATAAGAATACGACTACCCTTATCAGCGTGCCGGCATCCCGTGGTGAGATTCTGGATAAAAATCTGTTGCCCATAGCAGTCAACCGCACCACCTATGCAATTGTGTTTGACTATAACTATTTCCCGACGGGGGGATCGGATGAGGCACAGAAGGCACAGAACGATTGCTTGTTGCGTCTGGTGACCTTGCTGACAGAACTGGGTGAGGAATGGAACGATTCCTTGCCGATTTCCAAAACGTCGCCGTATACCTTCGATGCGGAACGTGAAAGCAGCGTCAAGGGATTAAAATCCCGCTTGCGTATGGCGTCGTATGCAACGGCGGATAACTGTATGGCAGAAATGGTGGAGCAGTATCACCTGGAAGCATACACCAAAGAGCAGCAACGTGTATTGGCAGGTATTCGTTATGAAATGACCGTGAAGGAATTTGCGGTACGTAATCCGTATATGTTTGCCAACGATATTTCTCGCTCTACTATGTACCGTATTGTAGAAAACAATACCCAGTATCCCGGTGTGGATATTGAAACGGTACCGGTGCGGGAGTATGTCAGCGGCGATATGGCAGCACATCTTATCGGCACAGTGGGACCGCTGTATGCGGAAGAATATGCCGCTTTGAAGGACAAGGGGTACGCAATGAATGACGTACTCGGGAAAAGCGGCATTGAAAGTGCTTTTGAAGAGTATTTGCGTGGTACGGCGGGCACTCGCTCGCTGATAAAGGATAAAAGCGGCACCGTTTTGGACGAGAAGGAAACCGCTGCGCCTGTTCCGGGTGATGCGGTGGTGCTGACTATAGATGCCAATCTGCAGAAGGTAGCACAGACCGCTTTGGCGGAAAAGGTGGCGGAGCTGCGTGCGAAATCCACCGCCACCACCAACGGCCACGACGTAAAAAGCGGCTCTGTGGTGGTGTTGGATGTGAAAACAGGCGGTGTTTTGACCTGTGCATCCTGGCCGAGCTATGATTTGTCTACCTATTCGGAAAACTATAACGATTTGGTGAACGACCCCGATAAGCCGCTGTTTAACCGTGCTTTGAACGGTGCGTTTGCATGTGGCTCGACGATGAAACCCGGCATTTCCCTGGCGGCAATGACCCAAGGCAATATTGCGGCGGGAACGACATTGTCCTGCGGTGGTGTATACCGCTTTTATGATGATTATCAGCCACGTTGTCTGGGTGTACACGGTAACATCAATGTGGTAACTGCCCTTGCAAAATCCTGTAACCTGTTTTTCTATGATGTCGGCAGACAGTTGGGTGCTGACGTTATGCTCAAATACTGTAAAGAATTCGGTTTCGGCGCTAAAACGGGCGTAGAAATCGGTGAATCAGCGGGCTTGCTTGTCACCCCCGAATATAAGAAAAGCATTGGCGGTATCTGGACAGCAGGTGACAACCTGCAGCTCGCTATCGGTCAGAACGGCTTGTATACACCCATCCAGCTGGCTGCATATGCGATGATGATGGCCAATGACGGTGTACGGTATAAAACCCATTTTGTGCATAGTATTCGTAGCTATGACGGCACTTCCGAGAAGGTAACCGTTCCCGAAATTGCCGCAAAAGCAACCTGGTCACAAGCGGCGATTGATACGGTACGTCAGGGTATGATAGAGGTTGTAAAGTCGGGCACGGCATACTCCTCGTTCGGCACGGCAACCTATACGATAGCGGCAAAAACAGGTACCGCACAAACAGGCGTCAAGGGGCAGAGTGACCACGGCGTGTTTATTGCCTATGCCCCTGTAGAAAACCCCGAAATCGCTATTGCGGTGGTTATGGAACGTGGTACGTCATCAGCATCGGCAGGTGTGGCGAGAAAAGTGGTGGATGCGTATTTTGCATCCAAAACGGCAGGGGAGAGCCCCACACCAAACGAAGTGCTGTTGGGCTAAAAAACTGTTTACAACCTAAGAAATATATGATATAGTAAAAAAGTGTATGGAAGGAGGCGGAAACGGCTATGGGACGCATTGTTGTGGTAACCTCCGGTAAAGGCGGTACAGGTAAGTCTACCGTTTCTGCCGGATTGGCGTATGCTTTGGCTCGGCTCGGCAAACGCATTTTGTTGATAGACGGTGATGCGGGACTGAGAAGTCTTGATTTGATGCTCGGTGTCGGCGGCAATACGGTGTATGACATTTCCGACGTGTTTGCAGGTCGTTGCGAGCCCATTAAAGCGATTTATGCATCCCCTGTATTTCAGAATGTATTTGTGATGCCTGCGCCTTTGTCTCTTGATCAGCTGTGTACGCCGAAGGATATGCGTCGGCTGGCACGTGGCTTGGCACGGTATTACGATGTGGTGATAGCCGATTGTCCCGCAGGTGTGGGCAGGGGCTTCGAAACTGCTACCGCAGCGGCAGAGGAAGCGATTGTGGTGTGTACACCCGATATGGTGTGTGCGAGAGATGCACATATTTTAAGCGATCTGTTGGCGGAAAAGAAGATTCCCGCTAAAATGATTATTAACCGCCTGCGTCCCCGCAAGATTATGGACGGCAGTATGCCGGATATTGATCAGATCATTGACGAGGCGGCACTGCAGCTGCTCGGGGTGATTCCCGAGGATGAAACGGTGGCTGTGGCAAATGCCAACGGCAGACCGTTGCCGCTGGATTGTAATGCGGCGATTTGTTTTTCGAACATAGCGCGTCGTTTTATCGGGGATGCAGTCCCGTTGGCGATGCTGGAGAAGATGTAAAATACATTGAGAAGGAGTTTTTGCCGATATGAATATTGCGTTGATTGCTCACGATGCAAAAAAAGAGTTAATGGTACAGTTTTGTATTGCATACTGTGGGATTTTAAGCCGACATAATTTATGCGCAACCGGTACGACAGGAAAAATGGTGGCAGAAGCTACCGGATTGGAAATTGTTCGCTATATGAGCGGCACACAGGGTGGTTCGCAGCAGATTTCCGCACGAATCTCTTGTGATGAAATCGACCTTTTGTTGTATTTCCGTGACCCGATGTCGGTGAAGAAGGAAAACGAAACGATGGAAGCGGATATGTTCCGTCTTTGTGATATGCGCAATATTCCCGTGGCGACCAATATCGCAACCGCTGAGGTGCTGATTCACGGTCTGGAACGTGGCGACCTCGATTGGCGTAATATCGTCAACCCTCACTATTAAACATTTGAAAAGAAGTTTGCGGAGTACCGCAAACTTCTTTTGTGCGAAAGGAACACAGAAACTATGGAAATGATTACGCAAGCCCCCCGCGGCACCGAAGACGTGTTGCCTGCGGAAAGCTATAAATGGCAGTATGTGGAGCAGATGGCACTTGGTGTGGCACAGGATTTCGGGTATACGGAGGTGCGTACACCTGTATTCGAACATACCAATTTGTTTCTCCGTTCGGTAGGTGAGACCACCGACGTGGTGCAGAAGGAAATGTATACCTTTGAGGATAAGGGCGGTCGTTCGGTCACCTTGCGTCCCGAGGGTACGGCAGGTGCGGCACGTGCCCTCCTTGAGCATGGCCTGCATAATGGCACCTTGCCGGTAAAAGCATCCTATATTACCTCTTGCTACCGCTATGAAAAAGCACAAAAAGGACGTTTGCGTGAGTTTCATCAGTTTGGTGTGGAATGCTTCGGCGCAGCTGCACCGCAGGCAGATGCGGAGGTTATTTCGCTGGCACACACCGTGCTCCAAAACCTGCAGGTGAAGGGTGTTACTCTGCGTCTGAACTCCATTGGCTGTCCTGCCTGCCGTGCGAAATACCATGAAGCACTGAAAAGCTATTTTGCATCGCAAAAGGACAACCTTTGCGGTACCTGTCTTGACCGCCTGGAACGCAATCCGATGCGTATTTTGGACTGTAAATCTCCTGTTTGTGCGGAGATTGCGGCAAAAGCCCCTGTGATGATTGATTTTCTTTGCGAGGATTGTGCGGCACACTTTGAGGGTGTGAAGGCGGCGCTGACAGCGGCAGAGATGCCGTTTGAAATCGATACCCACATTGTGCGTGGCTTGGACTACTATACCCGTACGGTGTTTGAGTTTGTATCTGCAAGCGGACTTACCGTTTGCGGTGGCGGTCGTTATGACGGCCTTATCGAAGAGCTCGGCGGGCCGCATTTGCCGTCTTTGGGCTTCGGTATGGGTCTTGAACGTCTTTTGATGATTATGGAAGAGCATAATGTGCCGTTCCCGAAACCGCCGCAGTGCGAAGTGTATTTTGCACCGATGGGTAGTGAAGCGGCGACCCGTTGCTTTGTTATTGCCGCAAAACTCCGTGAAGGCGGTGTGGCGGCACAGACCGACATTGTCGGCAGAGGCCTGAAAGCACAGATGAAATATGCCGATAAGCTCGGTGCCCGTTACGTCATTGTAGTGGGTGACAGCGAGCTGCAAAGCGGTCTTGCACAGCTGAAGGATATGCAAACGGGTGAGACCGAGGAAATTATGCTGGATGACAGCTTGTATACTACCTTGTATAACAAATCCCTTGACCGACAGCTTGCAGGTGTGGCGGATTTGTTCGGCACGGTAGCAGAAGGAGTGTAAAGAATGGCAGAAACTGTTAAAGGATTGAAACGTACCGACTATTGCGGCAATTTCCGTGAAGCGGATGCGGGCAAAGAGATCACCGTGTTCGGCTGGGTACAGCGTCAGCGTGACCTCGGTCAGTTGATTTTCGTGGACCTGCGTGACAGAAGCGGTATTTTACAGCTGGCATTTGATGAGGATACCGATCGTGCTGTTTTCGAAAAGGCGGCAACACTCCGCAGTGAATATGTGGTAGCGGCGGTAGGCACCGTGCGTGTACGTACCGCAAAAAATCCCGAACTGCCTACAGGTGATGTGGAGGTTGCGGTAAAGGAATTGCGTATTCTCGGCAAGGCGGAAACACCGCCGTTTGAGATTGCGGAGGACTGCAACACCGCAGAAGCCACCCGCCTGAAGTATAGATATCTGGATTTGCGCCGTCCCAATCTGCAGAACAACCTGTTGTTCCGTCATAAAGTGACCATTGCGACCCGCAAATATTTTGATGACAACGGTTTTATTGAGCTGGAAACCCCGATGCTCATTAAGTCTACGCCGGAAGGTGCACGTGACTTTTTGGTGCCCAGCCGTATCCATAACGGTGAGTTTTATGCACTGCCGCAGTCACCGCAGCTGTATAAGCAGCTGTCTATGGTAGCCGGCTTTGACCGCTATGTGCAGCTTGCCCGTTGCTTCCGTGACGAGGACCTGCGTGCAGACCGTCAGCCCGAGTTTACCCAGATTGACTTAGAGATGTCCTTTGTAGACGTAGAAGACGTGCTTGCAATCGGTGAGGGCTACGTAAAACGCCTCTTTAACGAAGTGCTTAATGTGGATATTCCTCTGCCGCTGCCGCGTATGACCTATTTGGATGCCATGGAACGCTTCGGCTCGGATAAACCCGATACCCGTTTCGGTATGGAAATCATCAACCTGGATGATGCCGTGAGAAACTGCGGCTTTGGTGTGTTTGCCTCTACCGTACAGGGTGGCGGTACCGTTCGTGCTATCAATGCAAAGGGTGCGGCGGCAACCTTAAGCCGTAAAGAAATTGACAAGCTCACTGAAATGGTGCGTGGTATCGGCGGTAAAGGTCTTGCGTTTATTCGTTGGACCGCCGACGGTATGAATGCGTCCTTCGGTAAGTTTATGACCGAAGAAGAAATGGCAGAGATCGTTCGTGTAACCGATGCTGAGCAGGGTGACGTGGTGCTGATTGTGGCCGACGGCTCTAAAAATCACGCACTGTCTATTTTGGGCGCTGTTCGTCTGGAACTTGCCAATAAACTGAACATTAAGCGGGAAGGGTATAACTTCCTGTGGATTACCGAGTTCCCGTTCTTTGAAAAGGATGAGGAAACAGGCGAGTGGGTGGCAATGCACCATCCCTTCACCTCTCCCTTGGATGAGTGTATCGAATATTTGGATACCAACCCCGAGAAGGTGTTTGCGAAAGCATACGATTTGGTGTTGAACGGCATCGAATTGGCGTCCGGCTCTATCCGTATTACCGATCCCGAACTGCAAGGCAGAATGTTCCGTGCTCTCGGTCTCTCGGATGAGGAAGCAGAGGAGAAATTTGGCTTCCTCACGGGTGCTTTCCGCTATGGTGCACCGCCGCACGGCGGTATGGGCATCGGCCTTGACCGCTTGGTGATGCAGATGCTGGGTGTGCCGACTCTGCGTGACGTTATTGCGTATCCGAAGGTGCAGAATATGCGTGAGCTGATGACCGATTGTCCTGCTGTGGTTGATAAACAACAGCTCGTTGATTTGGGTATTGCGGTTGTGAAAACTGAAGAATAAAGAAAAAGCGTGTCGACGAAGGTCGACACGCTTTTTTATAAACTGGTGTCTTTTGTGGAATAAAACAAGCGGTTTTTACCCTTTTATAACTGTTGGTGTGTGATATAGTAAATACTGGCAAGTGTGGCTTGCCGTGTCAACCGTCTCTCTCTCCGACGGCACACCTTGGGTGCTGTTGCTATGCGGTTGACTGCCATACAAGCACTCTTTTGCGAGTGCTTGTATGGAAACTTTATGTGAAACGCATTCGGTTTGCCGAGTGCGTTTTTTTGTATCTTTTGTTGTACTTTTGAAAATAATATGGTATAATAAACACTCGGAGGAGATACTATGAAAATTGCCTTTTTTGATGCGAAACCGTATGATAAACCGTCTTTTGACCGCTACGGCAAACAGAACGGTGTATCCTTCAAATATTTTGAAACAAAGCTCAACGAAGATACCGTAGATCTTGCTAAGGGCTGCGACGGCGTTTGTGCGTTTGTGAACGACACGGTGGATGCGGCGGTGATTGATCGCCTGTGCGAAATGGGTGTTACGATGCTCGCTTTACGCTGTGCCGGTTTTAATAATGTAGATATGAAATACGCATTTGGCAAGCTGCACGTTTTCCGTGTGCCTGCCTACTCGCCGTATGCGGTGGCAGAACACACGATGGCACTGTTGCTGACCTCTATCCGCCGTATTCATAAGGCGTATATTCGTTCCCGTGATTTTAATTTCAGCTTGGCAGGGCTTACCGGCTTTGATTTGTACGGCAAAACGGTAGGTGTGATCGGCACAGGCCGCATCGGCAGGGTGTTTATTGACATTTGCCGTGGCTTCGGTATGAAGGTTTTGGCGTATGATAAGTTTCCCGCAGAAGGTTTGGACAATGGTGATACGGTGCGGTATGTTGAGCTTGCCGAACTGTTGGAAAACAGCGATATTATCTCGCTGCATTGTCCGCTGACCGAGGATACCTATCATATGATTGATGAAGCGGCACTCAACACCTGTAAACGAGGCGTTGTGATTCTTAACACCTCACGTGGTGCGTTGGTGGATGCGGAAGCGCTGCTGGAGGGTATCAAAGCACGTAAGGTTGGTGCCGCTTGCCTGGACGTGTACGAGGAAGAATCGGACTTGTTTTTTGAGGACAATTCGGGACACATTTTGGAGGATGATACCTTGGCACGGCTCATTTCGATGCCTAATGTTATTGTGACGTCTCACCAGGCGTTTTTGACCGAAGAAGCGCTGGAAAATATTGCGGAAACCACCGTGAAAAACCTGGTCGGCTTTGCTGAAAACGGGCAATGCCCCAACGAGCTGTGTTATCGTGGGGGTACTACCGAAGACTGTAAAGACGGAAAGTGTTTTGGATGAAAGGAGAATGAAAAATGATGATTAAAAAAGATATTGTATACGTTGGTGTGAATGACCGAGATATTGATTTGTTTGAGGGACAGTACGTGGTACCGGAAGGTATTGCGTACAACTCCTATCTGATTAAGGATGAAAAAATTGCGGTCATGGACAGTGTGGATGCACGTTTTGCGGACGAATGGCTGACCAATATTGCCAAGGAGCTGGGCGATACCGCCCCCGATTATCTGATTGTACAGCATATGGAACCCGACCATTCGGGCAGTATTGTACATTTCTTGGAAGCATATCCCAATGCGACGGTGGTGGCATCTGTCCGTGCGTTGCAGATGCTGAAAAACTTTTTCAAAACAGATTTTGTTGACCGCCAGTTAGCGGTAGGCGAAGGAGATACCTTGTGTCTGGGTGTACATACGCTTCATTTTATCACGGCACCGATGGTGCATTGGCCCGAGGTCATTATGACCTATGATGCCACCGATAAAGTGCTGTTCTCTGCGGACGGCTTCGGTAAGTTCGGTGCTTTGGACGCACAAGAGGATTGGGCGTGTGAAGCCAGACGGTATTATTTCGGGATTGTCGGTAAATACGGCGCACAGGTGCAGGCGATACTGAAAAAAGCGGCGGCGCTGGAGATTGACACCATTTGCCCGCTGCACGGTCCTGTACTTAACGAAAACCTTGGCTATTACATCAACCTGTACGACGTGTGGTCGTCTTACCGCCCCGAAGAAGAGGGCGTGTTTATTGCGTATAACTCGGTGTACGGTAACACCGAAAAAGCAGTGAAAGCGCTGTTTGATGCACTGAAGGCAAACGGTTGTCCGAAGGTTGTGATGAGTGACCTTGCACGTGAAGATTGGGCAGAAGCGGTGGAGGATGCCTTCCGCTACAGTAAGCTGGTGCTTGCCGCAACCACCTATAACGGTGATGTGTTCCCGTGTGTACGTGAGTTTATCGAACACCTGACCGAACGCAATTATTCCAATCGCACCGTCGGTTTTATGGAAAACGGCAGCTGGGCACCTGTGACAGCCAAAAAGATGCGTGATATGTTACAAGGCGGCAAGGGCTTGACCTTTGCGGAAAACACCGTCAAAATCATGTCGGCATTAAACGATGATAGCCGTGCACAGATTGCGGCACTGGCACAAGAACTGTGTAAATAAAGGTGTTGGCGTCCCGTGTAAACGGGACGCCTTTTTATGAAAAAATATTGACAAAATCGTGCGGCGGTGCTATAGTGATAAAAAACCGATGACTGCGAGTAAGTACGCATATACGTTTCGTTTGCAGAGAGCCGTGGATGCTGGGAGTACGGTAACGAAAGATGTGCCGAATGGACGTGGGAGGGCCGACCGAAAGGATACGAGTAGGGAGGACGGGAGCTGCCCGTTACAGCGGATAGTACATGCTTGTGTACGAGAGGTGCGTCTTTTGACGAAATTGGGTGGTACCGCAGGAGTTACTCTTGTCCCTTGTTGGACAGGGGTTTATTTTTTTCTTGGAGGAGAAGACAAATGAAATTAAACGGTGTAGATTTTGATACCTATTTTGACAACTATCCCAATGCGGAAGGGTATTTCGGCAAATACGGCGGTGTATACGTAGACGATAAGCTGAAGGCGGCAATGAAGGAGATTACCGAAGCGTATTACTCTATCTGCCAA
>JAZNXY010000106.1:0-7432 GCA_045594105.1 Acutalibacteraceae bacterium
CGTTCGCCGTAAGGCGGATTACATAACACCACACCGGTGTCACCCAACGGTTTGAAATCCTTAACAGCGGCAACCTTGGCTTTGACGCAATCCCCTACCCCCGCCTTTGCGGCATTTTCCAGGGTAAGCTTTACCGCCACAGGATCTATATCACTGCCAACAGCCATAAAATCAATATCCCGTTTTTCATAGCTGCGTGCACGTTCACGTTCCTTTGTCCAGATATCCGCAGGAACCTGCTCCCACTGCATCGCCGCAAACCGACGGCGGATACCGGGTGCGATCCCTTTTGCAGCGAGCGCCGACTCAATCAGCAACGTACCGGAACCACAGCACGGATCAAGAACCTGCTCCGCACGGCGTACACGCATTACATCAACCATGGCGGCGGCTAATGTTTCTTTAATAGGTGCGCCGCCTGCATTCTGACGGTACCCACGTTTGTGCAGCCCTGCACCACTGGTATCCATCAGCATCGTCACTTCATCCTTCATGATGGTGAACTGTATCTGGTGAATACTACCGCTTTCCTGCAACCAACTGACACCGTACACCTGTCCCAAGCGGTCAACCACCGCTTTTTTGATGATAGACTGGCAGTCGGGGATACTGTGTAACGCAGAATTAAGCGACCAACCCTTCACAGGAAACGCATCCTCTTTGCCGACAAACCGTTCCCAAGGCAATGCTTTGACTCCCTGAAACAATTCCTCAAAGCTGCGTGCCGTAAAGCTGCCGATAAACAACTGAACACGTTCCGCATACCGTGAACCGATATTGGCACGTGCCAGCATATCAAAGCCACCGGAAAACAGTACCCTACCATTCTCGGCCGCCACATCGACAGCACCCATTCGTTTCAATTCGTCAGCCAGAATACCTTCTATGCCGAACATACACGGTGCACACATTCTAAGCATTTCCATACAGATTCACCCTTACAAGAAATAAAGGGAACATTGCTACTGCCGAACAATAGCCTTGTTCCCCCATTGTTTTGATTTCTATACTTACTGTTGACTGCGGTTACCTTTTTTGGGGAAACCGCCGTGTTTACTATCCAAAGAGCGTTTCAAATCCGACATCTTCTCGTCGCTCGTTTGTTTGAACTGGGACATCATATCCTCAAAACTGGAAGCACTGCTTTTTTGCGGTTTCCATTCAAACTCGCCCGGTCTGCCGGGAGATACCGCCGGTTGACGTGGTGCACGCGGTGCAGGCGGTGCGGCTTTTTTTATGGAAAGACTGATCTTGCCGTCTTCCGCAATGCTCAACACTTTTACCTTGACAGTCTGTCCCTCTGTGATAAAATCACGAACCTCTTTTACGTATGTCGATGCGACTTCCGAAATATGTACCATTCCGGTCTTTCCGTCTCCCAAATCTACAAACGCACCAAACTTTGTAATTCCAGTGACTTTACCCTCGAGTATTGCTCCAACTTCCACCTGCATATATGCTTAATTTCCTCCCAATCAGTTCTCCGGAACGACCTGATAGATTTGTTCGCCCGGTAAAGAATACCCCTGATCGCGGGCTTCCTCTTCGAGATAAAAATCCGAGTTATCTGCTTTCTCTTGTAAGGATTCGTTGAGCAGCTCTTGACGCTGAATTTCCGCTTCTAAAGCATTAAGCACTTCGCGTTTATCACGCAGCTGCATACACAGGGAAAAAACCGTTACCAAAACATACACGGCAGCGGCGGCACAAGCCACACGCAAAAGAACGTTCTTTTTCTTTTCTTTCCGTCTTGTCGGCATACAACAAATCCTCCTTTCAAGAAAAATAGAATACTACACATATCAATATACTATACAATATATAGGAAAATCAAGAGTTTTCAGAAAAAAATATGGACTTTTTTTGTGTTTTTCGCATTTTTTTACATTTTTCTGCCAAAACAACCTTTACACCCGAAAGCTTTTTGTCTACCCAACAATAAACGGGTGTCAAAAACCTCTTTCGTACCCCGTCAAGCACCTTGTTGCAACACTTCAAAAAGAAAACCAAAAGCTTATGTACGACATTGCCGAGACTGCCATAAAAAACAAAAAATCCTACTCCCTCACCTATGAACAAGTAGGGATACATATTACCGTCTGCAAGTCCCAAAAGCACAAAAAAGGTTATTACTGCCGAGGAAACGCAAAAAAAGATATCCTGTACAATGCAGACACAAACAGAAGGCGGCGACCACAAGCGTACCGCCTTAAAACATTCATAATACAACCCAAGCAAAAAGCCCAATCCACAGGTGGCCAAAAATTGCAGCACCTGTCGTCCTACCGTAAGCTCGGTCATCAGCGGAACAACCTCCCGACCTTTCCACGACGGGATAACCGTTCCCGATATTGTATGCTGTTCACCTTGCCGGTTAAATGCAGGTCACCCGTCTCCAGCTGTAAAACCGCAATGTGCAGGTCGGTACCCATGACGGTCAAATCACCCGCTGTCGTCACCAATTCCACCGTTTCTTCATCAAAGCATTTCACATCGGTAACCCCTGTCAGCTGTACTGTCTCTCGATTTTCCATAGTAAAACGATGCGGCAACGTCGTTTCATTCCAATCACTCATACGCTCACTCCCTTCGGTAACTATATGCCAAAAGCGAGTCAAATATGAAAAGCCCCTCCTGAGCGGAGAGGCCTTTACAAAATTTCATACATATTTGCGGCATCGTTTTTCGCAACGGTCTCCTGCACAGAAACCACTTTCACACGTATTTCCCGTGCACCGAGCGACACCGTGATAACATCCCCGATTTTCACATCATAGGATGCACGTGCGGGTTTATCGTTTACCGCAACCTTGCCTGCATCGCACGCTTCGTTTGCCACTGTACGCCGCTTGATAATGCGGGATACCTTCAAATATTTATCCAATCTCATACTATTCACCTCGGTTTCAAGAAAAAAGCCGCCCTAAGGCGGCTTTTCCTGTTGAAATCAACTTATTTCGCAACAGCGTCTTTGAAAGCTTTACCAGCTTTGAACACCGGCTGCTTGGAAGCAGCAATTTTGATCTCAGCACCGGTCTGCGGATTGCGGCCGGTACGAGCAGCACGCTCGCGAACTTCGAAAGTACCGAAGCCAACCAACTGAACCTTATCGCCAGCGGCGACAGCTTCTTCGATAGCGCCGAATACGGCAGCAACAGCTTTCTCAGCATCTTTTTTGGACAGTGCAGCTTTTTCAGCAACTGCCGCTACGAGTTCTACTTTGTTCATTTCTCATAACCTCCATTTTTTTATCAAAAGCAGCGAAAAACCGCTTCTTTACAAAGTTTAGGTAGGAGCCGTCCGCTCCCACAGGTCCTGCCACGCCTCAGCCGAAACAGCAGCAACATCCCCACCGTTCGCCTTAATCAACCGTTCCATTTCAAAGAAGCGATCAATAAAACGATTAGTAGACAGGGACAACTGTTCTTCAGGGTCAAGGAGCAACAACCTCGACAATGCCACAGTTGCAAACAGCATATCTCCTACAGCCGTATCGGCATCTTCCCCGGCAGCCACTCGTTGTTTCAAGAGAGCCACCTTCTGCTCTAAAGCACACACCGCATCCATTGGTGCTTGTGCGGTTTCAAAGCCGACACGTCTCGCTCTGCCCAGCACCTTCCCTGCACGCATCAAAGCGGGCAAGGAATGCGGTACGCCATCCAACAGCTGCGTTTGCGTTTTTCCCTTTTTGGTTTGTCGTTTAACGGCATCCCAATTTTTCAATGCTTGTCCTACATCCGCCGCATCCAGATCCCCAAACACGTGCGGATGACGCATAACCAATTTCTGACACAGGTCGTTCACCACATCATCAAACGTAAACCCATTCTTCTCTTCCTCTATACAGGCGTGAAAAACGACCTGCAATAAGACATCGCCGAGTTCTTCCTGCAAGCCGTCAAGGTCTTCACGATCAATCGCCTCGATCGCCTCGTGGGTTTCTTCCAAAAAGTCTCCACGAATAGAACGATGTGTCTGTTCCCTATCCCAGGGACAACCTTCGGGCGAACGCAGGATCCGCATAACTTCCAAAAGGTCCTGCATATCGTATCGATCTTTATGAATAAAGTTTACTGCCATTTGCGTTTTCACTTCCTAAGCATCACACATATCATACAGCAAATTACAGCGCAATGCAAGTGTTTTTTGTGTATAAAATCAAAAATTGTTACCTTTTTTCAACATTTTTAGCTAATTTTCAAAGTTTTTCCCCACAATTTTGACAAAATGCTGCGTCGGAACGATTATTTTTGCCACAGGACAAGCACGTTTTCGTACGGCGTAAATCGTCCATTTTTTCGGCCAGTGCGTCCGCTTTCTCTTCTAATTCCTTAACATCGGCAAACAATGCATCCAATGTTGCATCGCAATTTTCGCCGCTCAGATGAGATTCGTACACAATGCGTCCGATTTTTTCCAGCTTCATTGTAATGGTGCGGGAAACCTCGGCAGCTTCGATTTTCAGCTTTGTCAAGCTGACCAATTCTCCCGTTTTCTTACCTGCAGCATCCGCCAGATCCTTCGCTTTACAAATGACTTCTTCTACTGTTGTCATACCTGTCACTCCTTGCTGTTTTATATCTATAGTCTACACTATACTATGCTAAAATGCAACCGTTGATCATCCGGTAAATTCACGCAGTATGCTTTCGGAAGGCAACCGCTCCGGTACAATATCCGGAAACACCTGTAACCGTTCGATAAGCAGTTGTGCCGTTTCATAATCCGTTTCCCATTCCCCTACCGCCTGTAACCGTGGCAGCAGCATCCCTTTGATCACACACGGCTCATAGGCAAAGGTGGTATCTACCACACAATCTGCCGTATCCGTATAGGGAAACATATACAATTCTTCGCCACGCATCACCTGCGGCCACATTTTCATTGTGTTGGAAAAAGGACTCGCACGGAATTGGTCATCACGTAAAATGCGTCTGCAAAGACGTATCAACCTACGTGACAGCCAAACCTCGTCGCCGTTCACAAAACGGGTTATAGTGTTAATGAACAGACGGTTGACGTTTTCTTCGGGCAGATACGCCTGTATACGTGGATGAAAGGCGTGGATACCTTCCAAAATAACAGCCGCATCCTCCTCCAGAACCAACGGCTTGCTTTCTTCCAGCGGACGACGCAATGTAAAATCAAAAATCGGCAATTCGGTTTTCCCTTTGTTTACCAAATCCGTCAGACAAGAAGTCAACCGATCAACGTCCAAAGCATCTACCGTTTCGTAGTCGGGCTGTCCATTAGGTAATAACGGTGCCTTGCCTTCACCGAGATAAAAATCATCCAAAGAAACCACGTGTGCAGCCGTGCCGATGCGTTGCAAATAGCGTTTCAGCAATGCCGCCGTAGTGGTTTTTCCCGAAGAAGACGGGCCGCAGAGCAACACAATATGACGATTGGTGCGGCGGTTGTGTATGGTTTCCGCCACCGTCTCTATTTCCTGCCTATACCGTGCTTCCTCGGTCGCAATTAAGCCGTCCGTATCTTGTAGCACCGCTCTTTTAACATCTTCAATTGACAAATTACCTCTCATCGGCACATTGTTCATAGAAGCGGTTCACCTGTTCCTTTCTCATAAGCATATCGTCAAAACGTGCAATATACTCATACGGGAATTTATAATTAAATATGCGGGAAAGTTCGTCTTTTTGCGGATGCTTCAGCTTTGTTACCGCACCTGCACCGCATCCGAGAATAGTATGCGTTTCATCCATAATGTATACGTTATAAAGGCCCTCTTTTCCGCTTTTTGCCCAGCCCGTATTTTCCTGATTACTCACCGCACGACTCTGACGGTACAGATAATACGGAACATAGCCGTGTTGCGGCAATTTCTCCCCCGTTAACGCAATCATTCGTGCCGCTTCCACCGATGGTTTATAATCGGCACGGTGCTGTAACACAAGGTTAGATGCCCTTTTAAGACACAGTGTATGCACCGTCACACTTTCGGGATCAAGCTGTAAAATCCGATCAAGCGTATCTGCAAACCCTTCCACAGAATCTCCCGGCAGGCCTGCTATCAAGTCGGTGTTGATGTTGTGCAAGCCCACACGGCGTGCAATATTATACGCATCATAAAACTCTTCAACCGTATGACGACGACCTATACCTGCCAAAATATCGTTATGCAGTGTTTGCGGATTGATACTGATACGATCAATCCCGGCAGCAGCGATAGCACGCATTTTTTCCTCTGTCACCGTGTCAGGTCTACCCGCTTCAACGGTATATTCACGTAAATGCGATACATCGAAATGTTCCTGTATCACGCAAAACAAGCGGGTCAGCTGTTGTGCAGAAAGGGTGGTTGGGGTGCCACCGCCAAAATATATCGTTTCCACCCGCAAGCCAAGTGCACGTGTCATATCCCCCGTGTAAGCCAACTCTGCCGCCAGTTTTTCCACATATTCAGGGATCAGTTTTGCCGCCTGTGTTACTGTCTGGGATACAAATGAGCAATAATCACATCGCGTGGGACAAAACGGTATTGAAACATACACACTACACGAATCCGGGCGGGAAAGTGCCAAAATCTCATTTTCGGCACGAAACACCTCCTGTAAACGAGCCAGTTTTGGTTCGCTTACCAACAGCTTGTCCCGAAAATGTGCCACGGCCCTTTCGCCGCCGTGCTCTTTTGTCAACCGCCGCAACAGCTTCACGGGACGCACGCCTGTTACCAGACCCCAATCCTGCTCTATGCCCAGTAAATCCGACAGCAGACGGTACAGCAAGGTTGTCATTTCCAATTCACAGCTGTTGGTATAATCCTCTACAGAATTAGCTACCTCATCCGTCAAAGTACGGTCCACATCTTCCCAATGCAATCGCACCGAAATATGTGTCACCTCTGCAGTGGGCTGCATATTCGCCGTTACGGTCAATCCTTCAAATCCACCACTATCCGTCGCATCGTGCAAAGTGGTAATTTTTTCTTGCGGTAAAAACAGACGGCATATATTTTCCATTTCAAAATGAAAATCATTGCCGTTTAATAACAAATACATAAAAGCACCTACACTATATAGGGATTTTGCTGTCTCTCCGTCTGAAGAGTGGTCGCAGGACCATGTCCGGGATAAACCGTGAAATCACCCTCCAAAGCGACCAATCGCCGCAGGGACATCTGCATTGCAGTAACATCACTTGTCGGAAAATCGGTACGGCCGACAGAGCATTGAAAAAGTGTGTCACCGGAAAACAGCATCGTATCCACAAGATAACAGCAGCTTCCCGATGTATGTCCCGGCGTATGTAGCACTGTTACCGTTTCTCCACAGAAGGTAAAGGTATCCCGGTCATCATAACAGATATCCGCCACAAGGGACACGGTGCGGCCGGTAAAATGACCGCTCAGATTGAGCATAGGGTCAGAAAGCAGCTTTTGTTCAGCCCGACATATAACGACAGGACACGAAAA
>JAZNXY010000107.1:0-3202 GCA_045594105.1 Acutalibacteraceae bacterium
CATAAGACGAGAATTAGAACGGAAAATGTGCCCCGAAATGATGGGCGGCGGTATGCTGTGGGGGATAGACCATGAAATCCCTAACGGTATTTCCTTGGAGAATTATTGGTGTTATGTTAACCTTGGGCGTGAAATCTTAGGTCTCCCGCCCGCAGAACCGTGTGATTGGGTGCGGATGTCTTTTTAAGTGCTATTGCGGAGGTTTTATTATGACGTTCGAACAAATGATACAACCTGTTTGGTGTACCACAACAGTATATGGCGAGACCTTCACGATGGTGAGAGATAAAAGAGGCGAGGCGTCTGCCCCGTTTCTCTACACGCCGTTACAGATATTGTCGGTGACGAATGCTACGCAGACCGAAACATATGAGCAGGGTGTTGATTACATTATTGAAGATAATTGTATCAAATTAACCGAAAACAGCCGTATTTTTTCGTTCGCAGAGCAAGAAGTGTATTATGATACGGAACATGTCGAAGGGAAACATTTTTATTATCCTGAGGGGAATCTATTGTACGGCGTATTGGATTTTTTCCATCAGCGGCAGATTGCGGTGACCTATACCTGTCAGGCGGATGGGTGGCAGGGTCATGTACCTGTGTTGGCTGTAGACAAATTACCGCGAACCTTCGCGAAATTGCAAAACAAACAGCCGCTCACCGTGGTCATTTTCGGCGACAGCATTTCAATGGGTGCTGATTCCAGCAAATTCTTTAACAAACCACCGTACCAGCCGGCATATGCGGAACTGTTTGTTGAGGGCTTAAAATGTCATTTTAATACAGATATCACGATGCATAACCCCTCAGTAGGCGGTATGGACGCTGTTTGGGCAAAGAACAATGTGCAGGAGTTGGTATCTGTGCATAATCTGGATCTCGTGGTGATTGCATTTGGTATGAATGACGGCGGAAAGACGCCGCAAACTTTTGCTGATTGTATCCGAGATATTATGCAAAAGGTACGGGAGACCAATCCCAACGCTGAGTTCTTGTTGGTTGGCACCAGCACGCCTAACCCGTTGCTGACTGATTCTCGTTCCCATTTTAATAATGGGCAGGAGCTGTTCAC
This sequence comes from Acutalibacteraceae bacterium, assembly GCA_045594105.1. Classification (GTDB taxonomy): domain Bacteria; phylum Bacillota; class Clostridia; order Oscillospirales; family Acutalibacteraceae; genus URNF01. The sequence continues at coordinate 1,076 of JAZNXY010000107.1, forward strand.
TGATGCATTGCTCGCGTTGGCGGAGGAAAAAGAGAACATCGTCGGTGTTGCCGTGGCAAATATCCGCGATATGCAGAAGTTTTTACATACGAAAAAGCGTTTTATCGACACAACCGGTAACCACGTTAATCATCCTAATGATTTCTTCTATCGGTTGTATGCACAATATTTGTGCGGGATGTTTTATTAATGCAGGGGGTATCAGAAAGGGTGTTTGTGGTGAAAATGTGTAAAAGAGTGTCCATTTGCCTTCTGGCAATGATATTGTTGTTATCTTGTGGGGCGTTTTCTGCTTTTGCTTTGGAAAACGAGAAAACGGTTTTGGCGCATTGGAAATTACAAAACAATGCCGCTTATTACAAAGGCAGCATTGAAGCGGATACCTTACAATTCTACGATTTGTCCGGCAACGGCAACGATCTGGAGGTTGCCGTTGAAGGTAAGGGCGATGAGCTGGACACATTTGTTTGGGACAGTGGTGTTACGCGAACCGACGATGGTTTGAAAAACGGCGACGGTAACACATCTTCATTGAAATTAGATAACTCGCTGACCAAAGCGCAAAGCGTGGATCCGTATGATGCGAGCCAGACCGCCTTTAGCGGTGCATACGTGTCCGGCAAATATCTGCAAACGGTAGAAGGTGCACCGCTGAATGCGTTTGTGGGCACGAACGGCTGGACGATTGAAGTTATTTTCAAGGTTTCTGCCGATTGGGATAATCGCTATAACCGCTATACCGGCGTTTTTTCACGTCAGGGTGTGGTTGCACAGTATAACGAGCCGTCACTGTCCCTTGCATTGTCTTGTGCGCAGGACAATGTTACGCAGCTCGGGGAGAACAATGCCGTGGGGCTGCAGTACGTGCATGTGACGGCGACCGGTCACAAGTTTAACAAAGAGCATAGTGCACTTATGCCCGATCAATGGTGTCACTATATGGTGGCAAATGACGGTATACGTACCAGAGTTTATGTGGATGGTGTCTGTGTGCTGACTTTTGAGGATAGCGGTGGAACGACCATCGTCGATCCGGATTTCCGTTGGGAAGTGGGTGTTGGCAGAAAAACACCTGGGAGCGGCGATAAAACGATGAATGCGGCACATGCAGAAGGTGTTATAAGACGTTTATTCTGCGGTTCCGTCTCGGAAATCCGCGTCACTGACGGTGAAATTGGTGTACAAGATTCCTTGCTGTTCACTGTCGATACCGTCGAAACCACTACGACCAGCACGCGTGGCACTACGACAAGTACCCGTGCCACCACGACAAAGGCCACGACCACTGAGAGTAAGCCGACCACGGTGACCAGAGGCGAAATCACCACCACAGCACCGACGCAAGGTGCGGAAACGAAAGATACGACGGTACCGTCTGTTGGTGAAACCGATACCCAATCTACCGGTGCAGATGTCGACAATGAGGTGGAAGCGGATACTGAACCTGTCACAACAGCAAAACGAAAAACGCAGATAATGGTTCAACACAGACCTATCAATACGCTTTGGATTTTGCTGGTTGTGGGTGCAGAACTTGTTGCGGCGTTGGTGGCTGCTGTGATTGGTATGTGGATATTACGGAAAAAGAAAAATAACACAAAACCCTTTGCCGAAGTAAAAGAAGATACACCCGAAACGGAGCACTAATATGGGGATCGATCGCCTGAAACGATGGCGTTTTGCGGTATAATGCGTTAAAAAGCCGCGGTACGCGTCAGCGTTACCGCGGTTTTTGCATAAGAAAACCACGCTAAGTCTGCGTGGTTCAAAAGAGGTTTATCGAAGAGAAGAACATCTTAAAAAAGAAGAGAGAAAGTAACATTTTCCGGTCTTGGCCACGTATAGGCGGAGGGTGATTGATGCGTGGCTTTTACGGTACCTTTACAGAAAACAGGGGGATGAACGGCGTGTATAACCGGAACACTTCGACTTTGTGCAATATAAACAAAAAACATGGTGGCGTTTTGTGAATTTGGTTAGTTTCACAAAAAAACATAGGATATGTATATTATTTCAAGGGTTTTGTGCATTGAGAAAAAAGCAAAAAGTAATACAATAAAATTATGAGGGGATTTTTCTGCCCTTCAAAAAAAAGAAGGAGTGAACTTTATGAAGAAGCAAAAGAAA
>JAZNXY010000108.1:0-3762 GCA_045594105.1 Acutalibacteraceae bacterium
CGCACCGTATCCCGCTTTTGTATCCACGCTATTACCAATCGCCAACACGGAACCCGTGCTTTTTCTGGTGGTATTACTGTCAGCAAGAGTATACTGTCCTGCCGCACTTTCATGGAACGCAAACAGCAAACCACCGGACAAACTGTTGGTCATAGCAAATTTCACGGTTGCTTCAAAGTTTTTAACCGTAATCACTTCGCCGTCATATTTGGGAACCAGCGTGTTGATAGACCAGAATAACTCACCGCCGGCCGATTTGTTATCGAACAAAAGGCCGCGGTAGGCATCTGCCATTCCGCCAAAAGAATTCAAAGCACCGTACACAAAAGGACTGCCGCCGTCTTCGTCACCTTGGCTAAAATAACTGCGCTGTACGACGTTATGGTAGTTCATGTACGAATCAAAACGCGTGCTCAACCAGTTGTGGTTTGCCAAGTTGGTAGCACTGGTGTCGGTAGTCGGGTCATTGTACGTAATGGTAAGTTTGGAACTACTACCCGTAAAACTACCGCTATTATTGAGTTCCGCAAAATCGCTGTTGAATTTATCCACAGCTTCATACGCGTCGTTATAGTCTTTATAGGTACCGATATCTACCGGATTACCGTCCTGATCCAATTCGGTGACGGTAATTTCGTTTACCAAGATTTCACGGCCGGTCAAACCGACAGAAATCTTACCGGAAGTGGTGGTGTACGCCTTATCCATTGTTGCAATGGCAGTGCCTGCAGCATTGGTAATCGTAAAGGTGGCGGTGCCATTGACAGCTTTCACGGTCAAAGTATACCACTGATCATTCAAATTGGCGTCAAACGTTTTATCAACGTTGGTCATATAATTGGCTTCTACTTTGCCGTCAGCATAGAATTTCCAGGAATCCGTGCTGGTGCCGTTTTGGCCATAAGTGGCTTTCGAATCCACGTTATTACCGATTGCTAACACCGAACCGGTGTTCTGTCTGATAGTATAACTGCTTGCGAAAGTATACTTGGCAGGTTCTTCATGGAATGCGAACAACAAGCCACCGGACAGGCTGTTAGCCATAACAAATTTTACGGTTGCTTCAAAGTTCTCGACCACAATCTCTTCGCCATTGTGTTTGGGAACCAACGTATTGATGGACCAGAACACCTCACCGCCCGACTCTGCGTTCTGAAACACAAGAGCACGACCGGACACCCTATTGGCCCTCTGACCATACGTGAGATAACAACCGTTCTCACATTTCTGACCAAAGTAGGAGCGCTGCCCATAGTTATGGAAATTCATATACGAATTGAAACGAGCGCTCAACCAATCATGAGATGCTTTTACCGCATCCGTAGCGCCCTCAACAGTGGGGTCGCTCAAAAGCACCTGGTCATTGGCGCTTTGGTTGCTTTGCCAGACCAGATCATTACGATCCAATCCCGCTTGGAAGTTTGCTGTAAACTTCGTGACCTCTTCGGCAGATGCACCAAAGGAAACAGTGCCCATAACGGACAGCATTCCAACGAGCATCGCCAGCGTGAGCATAACCGCGCCCACAGATTTTAAGGATTTTGCTAATGTCATGCTTTTCTCCCCTTTTAATAATATTTTTAGAGATAATGTACGCAAAACGGGAACAATCCCGCTGTTACCATTGTAGCAAACACATTTTTCTCGTGGGGTGCCATTTTTGACATACTATTCTACATAAATGACCTTTTTGGCACCCCACGGGATAATTTGGCGTATCAAAGACGTTTCTTACTTCGTCTCTGTGCCAAGTACGTTAGCAATATGTGCGGTGAGAATGTCTGCAGCATCTTTATGTGCAAAAGCCAACGGATGTTCTGCACCGCCGTCGGTATTCGCTGCAGCAGTCAAAGAGCAGTAAGACGTTTTGGTATCTCCCGTTTGTGCAACCCATTCCGCTACCGCGTTGGATAACGCCTGATCGTTCGTAGTAAACATCATACCGTAAGTCCAAACGATGTACGCATTCGGATATTTTGCACGAACTGCATTCAGGCAAGCTTTCGCCTCACTATTCACCGTTCCCGCCGTATTGTTGGTACCAAGGTTGATAACCACAACATCCTTTTCGGTAGTATCACCGCTACCGTATTCATACGGTATCGTAGTACCGCCCTGCGGGAATGCTTCTTCATTGAACAGGCACTGTACCTGGGAAGTCGTTAAACCCGCAAACGATACCTGCGTAAAATCTGCACCGAAGGCCTTGGCGGTCAGCGCCGCGTAGCCAAGACGGATGTTCTGACTCGGGAGCTGTTGACCCGCCGCGTCGGGAGCACTGCTATCATACGCACCGAGAATACCGGCGGTATCGGTAATAGAGTCGCCCAGGAACATAAATTGCAGGTCGTTTACCGTCGGCGTTTCAAGAGCGCCGTTATAAGTGACGTTCTTAAATACAAGATCGCCGAGAGACGGTGTACCGACACCTTTTGCAATGGTAACGGTGTGATACCCGGGTTCCAGGTCTTCCACCACTTTGAGATAATTATCGCCGTATACGGCAACAACGTCGTCCACGTACTCGCCGTCCACCTTCACGTTGATGCGGCACTCGCCGAACGCGTATTTGGTGTATTTCGCATCCAGGTAAATATCACCTGCAAGCTCACCTGTGAGAGTAATACCCGCGTTACCAAAGCTTACTTTCACGTCGCCGTCTTCGGTAATGGTATGTCTGCCGTCAATACGCACAACGCCCTCCTTGCAAAGTTCTGCTACAGAAGAAGTAGACCTCATGCCGTACAAACTATCGTTATAGGAAGCAGTGGATATGTCACCGTACAAAACATGCTCGTTTCCACCTACTTCTACAAGGACATACGAACGAAAGTATATTTTCATATTTTTAATTTCCTCAAAATTGGCTACTTTGTCCATATTGATAATACAAGCGGACAGGTCGACATGGTCATCGCAAATATCGTAGTATCTGTTGAGTTCAACCGCACTGAACCGTTTCACATATGCGTTAGCACTGCCTACCACCATATCCTCTGCATCCGTAGCAGCGGTGGTTGCAAGGCCGCTTTCAGCCGCCAACAGCATACCGTAGTCACTGATAGCATACTTGCTACCGTCTCCCATCACCACATATTCCACACCGTCAATGACCTGACGGGTAAAACGAGTGATAAAGCGCAGTCCGCATTTTTCTTTGTTGTAAGAGGTGCCGATCATACCGATATTGGGAGCATTGAGAGTTGGCTGATAGAACTCGTAATCTACGGTGTACGGTGCTACCGCCTGTGCGGGCACTTCATACTTAGAACCGTCGCCGCCGTTACGGTAACCCACACGGGTGGGTACAAATTTATTGCCGTTAGCATCGGTCACGATAAGCGAGCCGGCTTTCAGTTCATAGCCCTCAGCCGATTTCACGGTAATGATACTTCCTTCGACGACGGCAGAGTTTGCCATATGAGTGCCGATATCAACCGGAACGCCCTCGGCGTCAAGTTCTACCAGTTTGATCTCACGCACCATAACCTCACGACCGGAAAAGCCAAGAGAAACGTTACCGGAAGTGGAGGAATAGGTTTTTGTCATCGTTTCGTTGACAGTGCCGTCCGCACTGACCAGCGTAAAAGTAGCGGTACCGTTAACCGCCTTCACCGTCAACGTATACCACTGACCGTTCAAATTGGCACCGAAATTCTTGTCAACATCGGTCATATAATCGGCTTCTACTTTGCCGTCAGCATAGAATTTCCAGGAATCGGTACTGGTACCGGACGCACCGTATCCCGCTTTTGTATCCAC
>JAZNXY010000109.1:0-24122 GCA_045594105.1 Acutalibacteraceae bacterium
CAGTTTTGTAGCCAAAATATTTTTTCTGCTCTCGCAGTTGCCAAACCGCAGTAATACTGTATGTCTTATAAGGTTTGGCAACAAAGAGGCAGGGAAAATATTGGTGAAAAACCGATTTCTCGCTATGTGAACGCTCCGAAAGAAGTGCCTTTTTTTATTTGCTCTAGGTGGTTTATACACTCTTTTGGCTAATACTTTCCAAAGTTATGTGAGGTCACATAAAAAATGTACGAAAAAATGCGTTTTCCGCTGCCACCCCCTTGCATTTCTGATCACAGTGGCATATAATGCTATATTATCACTATAATAGATTCTTTATACCCTAAATTAGGGAGAGGAGGGAGCACACCGATGGCGAAGCATTTCAAAAAGCCTGAAAAGGTACAGTTGAAGCCCCAAAAGCAAGAGACGCGGCAGGTGTTACAGCATGTGTGGAAATGGGTTGTGGCAGCGGTACTGTTGGCGGTACTCCTTCTGAATGTATTTACGCATTTGTTTCAGGTTGTACGGTATAACGGCACCGGTATGGAGCCGGGCCTTTCGGGTGGACAAACCCTGGTGATTCAAAAAATAAAAAAGGTGGAGCCGGGAGATGTCATTGCCTTTTACTATAACAATCAGATTTTGGTACGTCGGGTGATTTGTATGGGCGGCGAACAGCTGGAGATGGACGAAAACGGCACAATCAGCGTTGGCGGCAAGCTGCTGCAAGAACCCTATTTGAAAAACAAGACGCTCGGACAATGTAACATAACATTCCCGTATTTCGTACCTGTGGGAACGGTGTTTGTAATGGGGGATAACCGCTTGGAAGCGATGGATAGCCGATTGAAAGAGATCGGCACGGTACCCGAAGACCGTATCATCGGCAAAGTAATCATCAACGTATAAGACGCAACCAACCATTTTTGACTGAAGGAAAGAGGCGAGTAGAATGGCGTGGGGGAAGGTTAAACGCCTATTCTACAAGTTAATATTGACAGCACTGCTTTTGGTGTTGACGGTAGTGACCGTAGCGGGGCTTACCGCAGAGAGTGCACTTGCAATGGAACAGCAGGTGCGATGCGGTTTGACAGAGCATACCCATACCGATGAATGCTATCTCGACGGTATACTGTTGTGTCAGCAGAAGGCACACCTGCATACAGAAAACTGCTATCTTGTGCTGCTGGAGGACAACGACGTCAATGCCTTGATGCAGACGGTCGAGCAGAGTGACAGTAAGAGTCTGGAGGGTGTTCTGGATTCCGCTATGGGACAGGCACTGGTTCTGAATGAGGATCTGGCGGCCGCACCGTCACCTCTGATCTTGACATCCCAGGAAATCAGCACGCTGAACGAAACCATTGTGGATAACGGTATCGAGCCGGCGGTGGTGCTGAATGAAAATCTGGGTACGGATACGTATCTGAACTATTCGCCGGATATTTCCACCTTTGCGGTGGGGGACAGCGCCAGCACGGCAAGCCGTGCGGTAAACTTCTACATTATGCTGGATGGCAAGATCACACTCATCGGCTCGGATACGCTGACCAATGCCAATCCCGATTATTATACATACGCCAAAACGGTTGCGATGTATAACGGTGTGGTAGAAACCAATCTTGCGACCAACAACATCAACAGCACCTATTATTTCCGCTATAACCAAAGCGGTACGATGGATACCGTTTCAAACTTTATCAGTAATGCTACGTATTCTTCGAGCAACGTTTGCTTTGGTAACAGCAACAATGCTCGCTATACCATTCTGTGTACCCGCAGCGGCAACTTCTGGAATCCGACCTATGCGGCGGTGAACTTCTACACCGTGACGTTGGATTACACCAACAGCGGTACGACAACACCTAAACAGACGGTATATGTGCAGGCGGGCTTAAGCTCCGGACTGACGTTGTCACAAGAGTTTTTATGGTACGATGCGAACGGCACACCTGTAACGCAGATGCCGTCTGCCATTACCCAAACCACGACACTGTATGCCCACCCCAAGAGCTTTACCGTCAACTTTGAGGATGCCGACGGCAACCAGCTGGCACAAGCACAGGACGGATTGCCGGAGGACGGTACGTTGACAGTAACCTTGCCGATTGTGAAAGGGAAGGAAACGTGGTATTGGGTCGATAAAAAAACCGACGGCACGGTATATTACCGTGGTGGAGAGACGGTACAGGTTACCGGCAGCACCGTTTTTGTGGCTGTACCGGACACCTACACCATCACCTTTGTTTACGAAGACAGCCGTGTTATCAGCAAAACCGTGGGATACCGGGAGCACTTCACCTTTGATATCCTGCAGGACGGCTGGATGTGGGCGGATAAGGACGGCAAGCGGTATATGTCAGGCGAGACCTCGCCTCCTGTTACGGCAAATGCGACCTACACGGCGACATCACGTGTGGTAAATGTTCATTACAATGTTAACTTCCCCTCCGGTGCAGTAAATGCAGTGGATGCTGTGCCTACCATTCACGGCACAACCTCTGCAACGGCAACCGATATTGCGTTAGGCGGCAAGAATCTGACAATACGTGACCTGACATCCCGCACTGCTCGTCGGGAAATCAGCAGTTCCAACAAGGAAAGTGTTACGTATTATTTCAAAGGGTGGAAGGTGGAAAACACCGACGTTCTGCTGCTGCCGGATGCGTCGGTTAGCTGGAGTGACCTGGTAAATTATATCGCCGCGGACGGGCAGATTCACCTGCAAGGTGTATGGGAAGAAGGCGGTCGCTACAACAGCGTATCCTTCTTCGTGCGATTTGACTCGGTGGCGGTAGATACCGACGGTAATATTACCAGCCAGCCATCAGAAAACTATACCCCTGAGGTATTTAACACCCATGTGGGCGGTGTAGATTCTTCTTTGTCAGACGCAGAGATAAGAGAAACACTGTGGATTGCCGACACCACGTCGGATAACTCTTACGGTGCTGACCAGGCCATTCGTTCTCTGTACGGAGAGAGGGCAGAAGGTGTTTGGTTATACGACTTCCCCAATGACGACTATGTTTTTGCATATTTGAAAGACTATCTTGCCAAAAACCCCAATAGGCAATTAACCTATGACGGACAAACCGTTATTCCCGAGCAATTGAACCGTGATTACTATGCAATTCGCTGGTATGTATTCAAATTGGAGGGCGGTTCCTGGCACGTCGATGGCAAGGTGTATAAAAAAGAAGGCAGTGTCACGGTGGACAAGGTGTTCGGCGGCGACGAAACGGTGTTACAGGCCGAGAAAGACGGCTTCTACATTTTGGCAGAAAACGGCACGATGGATGCAAACGGCAACTTTGTTGCCTACGACCCCTCCAATGCACATTTCAAGGAATATTTGCTGGTGGTCAACCAAAACGGTGCCAACGCCTTGAAAAACAGGTATCCTGCCGCACAGATTCTTATCTTTGACACCGAAACGGATAGGGATCACCATTATCAGTGGGTAATTGACGGTGTGGAGTTGAATGAATACTGGCATATCGAGGAGTTTCCCACAGAAGTCCCCGGCTATAGCTGCTACGCCGAATACACGGTATATGACACCGACGGTATGCACACGGCGGTTGCCGAATACGGCACACGGGCACATGTTATCGGTAAAACCTTCGCCTTGGATGAGGACCCTGACCAGGGTCTTATGGCAGAGTTTTATAACTACTATTACCCGATAGAAACCATCATTATCAAAAAAGAAGACGGCAAGACGGGTAAACCCATCGGTGGTGCAGCATTTGAGCTGTGGCAGAACGGCAACCGTCTCAGCTTTAACCACAACGAAGCGACGGGGCAATATGAACGTGATGAAAGCGGCGACGGTGCTTTCACTCAGATTGTTACCAGTGCTGACGGCTTCTCGGTGATTTCAACCACGGGTTTCAGCTACGATTACGGAGACGTGGTGGTCAAGGAGGTCTTGCCGCCGTCGGGCTACGACCCTGCACCGCATATTACGGTGGGTAAAAACGGCAACGGAGACATCGTGGTTAAGGATGTTGCCGGCAAACCGCCGGATGAATGGGCTGCCATAGCTGAGGTGCCAAGCGCAGATACGCTGGTCGTTAAAGACTATGCGGCAGAGCATATCAGTGTCACGGTAGAAAAGGTTTGGAATACCAATAACCCTGCCGATAGCGTGGGGGTTGTGCTGCAAGCAAACGGACAACACGCAGCGGCACTGTTCCCCGGTATGACCAATGTACAGGTCACCTTGAATGCGGGCAGTGTATGGCGGCATACATGGACCGACCTGCCACGGTATGCCAACGGACAACTGGTCACCTGGGGTGTCAAAGAAATCGTTATCGGTGGCAAACCCACCCTTGCAGACGGCGTCACCTTCGCCAACTGGACAGTGACCTATTCACCCGGTGTTGGTGCTGATGCGGACGGTGACGGTGATATTGATAACTGGAAATTCATCGTAACCAATGCACAAAAACGTTTACAGATGATTTTGACAAAGGTAGGCACCGACGGCAAGATTCTGCCCGGCAGTGTGTTTGTCTTGGAACAGGTAGAGAAGGCGGACGGTGTATGGCAACAGGTAGGCGGCACCGCCACCAATACACAGACAACCGACGCCAACGGTATGCTTACCTTCGATAACCTGACCGCAGATGTCTATTACAGGTTGACCGAGATACAGGCAAGTGACGGCTACTATGTCAGCTTGCCACCGACCCTCCTGACAATGGATAGTGACGGCAATATCAAACGCGTGCTGGATGATGGCACGTTAGCACAATTGTATGACCCTGTGATTGAGGCGACAGGCCCCTTTAACATCCGGGTCACCAATCTGCAGATGACGGTGCTGCCCGAAACCGGCGGCAGCGGCACACATGTGTATATGCAGAGCGGTATTTTACTGATGATACTGTCGGTAACCGCACTGCTCTTATACAGAAATAAACGCAGAAAGGAGGGAACGGATACCTCCTGATGCGTACGGAATTTACAGTTAACAAAAAAACAAAAAAAGAAAGGAAGAAACTTATGAAACTCACAAAGAAAATCGCATCCCTCGCATTCGCACTGATTCTGGTTTTGGCATTGGCAGTTCCGACCTTTGCCGCGACCGAAGGTGGCTCTATCACCGTTACCGGTGCAACTTCCACCACCCCCACCGTATATACCGTTTACAAAATGCTGACGGTAGACGACGGTAACACCGCCGACGAAAACAAATACACCGTCGACGACAACTGGAAACCCTTTGTTACCCACCAAGATATGACCGATTACTTCGTCGTAAAAGAAACGGCGGAAGGCACCTATGTTGTGTGGGCGAAAAACACCACCTCTACCGCTGACGCCGCTGCTATTGCGGAATTGGCAAGAAAGTATGTTACCGCGAAAGCGGACGTAGCTGCTGCTACCAAAGTTGGTGAAGTGACCGTCAACGGCGCTACCTTAAACATCGATGAAAACGGCTACTATCTGTTGGTTCCCGACAACGATACCGCCAGCGGCGTAATCGTTGTGAAAAACGGCAGGTCTGTGGAAATTACCGAGAAATCCGTAGCACCCGGCATGCCTACCATTGAGAAACTCGTTTACGAAGATTCCATTCAGGGCTATAGCACCGCTAATACGGTTGAAATCGGTGGTGTTGTCAGCTACAAAGTGACCATCAATGCAGGTGAAGGTGCTTCCGAGTATGTTCTCCACGATCATATGGATGAGCATATCAAGTTCAATTCGGATCCCAATTCCATCAAAGTCACCCGTGGCGGTAACGCAGTACTGCCTTCCGAGTATACCCTTGTCACCGAAAATCTCGGAGACGATTGCACCTTCCATATTGTATTTGACAAGGAATGGTGTAAAGGTCTGAACAAGGGCGCTGTTATTGTTGTTACCTACGAAGGTGTGCTGCTTGGCGAAGAACAAGCCGGCGTGTGGGGCGAAGTGGAAACCAATACAGACCACGGAAATACCGCTTGGCTGACCCACACCAGTGCCAATGTTAAGACCGATGAAACCTCTGTTGCTACCCGTACCTTCGAAATCAATGTTTTGAAGCACGACCAGAATGACCGTCCCCTGAAAGGCGCCGGCTTCGTGCTTCGTGACAATGAGAACAACTACTACAAATATGAAAACGGCAAAGTATCCTGGGTGACCGACATCGAACAGGCAACTGAATACTTCTCGGATGAAAACGGTAAGCTCCGCTTCTACGGTGTGGATGCTGAGATTTTCCAGCTGGTGGAAAAAACCGTTCCCGGTGGTTACACGGGCGTGGAAATGACGCAGGTCAACACAAAGAACGGCAACGTCAACGACGGCGACTTGATTGTTAAGAACACTTTGGGTCAGAAGCTGCCCGAAACCGGTGGCATCGGTACTACCGTGTTCTATGTCGGCGGTGCAGTTCTGGTAGTGTGTGCACTGGTTGTTTTGGTTGTCATCAAACGCAAAGACGGCAAAGCGGAATAATCTGTCTTAAGTAATTACTTGCCCCGACCCGATGTCAATCGGGTCGGGGGTTACCCCGTAAACAATCCAACAGAAAGGAGAGTCTTGCCGGATGAAGAATAAGCTGTTTTATACCGTTCTTGTGGTGATTTTTTTGGCAGGATTGTCCTTACTGTTGTATCCCACCCTCAGTAACGCCTATAATGCCTGGCTGCAATCTAAAGCCATTGCGGAATACACGCAGCAGACAGATGAGATGGATAAGCAGAAATATGAGCAGGAAATGCAAAAGGCACAGGCATTCAATGCGGCACTTTTAGAAAGAAAAGACCCGTTTTCACTGTCCGAAACGTTGTTGCAGCAGTATAACAACACGTTGGCGGTGACTGACAAGGATATTATGGCGTATGTGCAGATTCCTGCAGTGGATACGATGCTGCCGATTGCTCACGGTACCTCGGATGACGTACTTAAGGATAAGATCGGCCATTTGGAGTGGAGTTCTTTGCCGGTAGGCGGAGAAAACACCCACTGTGTGATTTCGGGACACCGTGGATTGCCTTCTGCGGAGCTGTTCACCAATATCGATCATCTGGAATTAGGGGATAAGTTTTATATCCACGTGTTGGGGCAGGCACTGGAGTATCAGGTTTGTCACATTGCGGTGGTAGAACCGGATGATCGGCGGCTGTTACGCATTGAAGAGGGACAGGATCTGGTCACGTTAGTGACCTGTACGCCTTACGGTATTAACTCGCACCGCCTTTTGATACGTGGTATTCGTGTCGGGACACAGCAAACCATACTTTCCGCCGATATGCCGATTAAGAACGAGATTACCGCTGTTGATGTGTTGGTGCTGGTGGCTGTTATTCTGGTAATTGTGGCGATTGTCGCTTTTGTTTTGGTGCTGTTTGGCAACAAACGAAAGAAAGGGGGACGGCATTATGAAAAGACGGATATGTAATTTGCTGCTGACAGCGGTGTTATGTTTGCTGCTTGCTGTTCCCGTGTGTGCGGCAGAGCAGGGGAGCTTGCTGCTAAAAGAGGTGGAACACCCCGCTGAAATATTTGTGGTGGCAGATGCACAGGGGATACCCACGGGTGCATTTGCGGATACTGTGGAAAAACTGACCCGGAACGATCTGACTCCTGCCGCTGCGAAAGTGTTTTATGAACGTGTACAGTCGGCAAAACCGAGTGGTGTGACCGTTGCTGCCGACCAAAGCAAGAAGATATTCTTTTCCTCTCTGGAGGAAGGGTGGTATCTGGTGTGCAGTAAGGGCGAACAAGCAGAGTTTGCCCCCTTTTTGGTGGCAATACCCATGCGCATTAACAGTCAATCGGTGTATGCCGTTGAAGCGGAGCCGAAGGTGGACAGCCCGGTAACACCGCCTACCTCTTCCAAGCCCTCAACGCCTGTAACCCCTGAGCCGAACATTCCGCAGACCGGTGTGATACAGTGGCCGAAATATGTGTTGCTGATTTTGGGCGCTGCGGCGATTGGTGTGGGTCTTGTGCAGGTGATTGCAGGACAGGAGAAGCGGTATGAATAAACAGCAAAAACGGGGACTGGCATTTTTGACGGTGGGTGTCGTGCTGGTGCTGTCGGCATTGGCACTGCATGTGTTGCAGCAACAGGAGGATGCCGCCGCAGGCAAGACGGCAGCTGCTTTGTTACAGCAATTGGAGGATAAGACCACTTTTACTGACCAAAGCGATGTGGATGCATCGTTGCCTGAGAAGACATATATGGGGTATACCCTCATTGGTAATATTCATGTACCTTCCGTGGATATACGGCTGCCCGTATTGAACGATTGGAGCGAAAAGATGCTTAAAGCGGCGCCTTGCCGCTACAAAGGCAGTATTGCTGACGGCAATATGATTATTATGGCACATAATTATAAACACCATTTTAATCCCTTGCACAAGGTGAAGGTGGGGGCAGAGGTGACCTTTGAAAATACGGTGGGAACAGTGTTTCGCTATCGTGTAGCGAAGATAGAATATCTGCATCGCACCAAGGGGGAAGAGCTTCCTTCCGAAGTATATCCGCTCACTCTTTTTACTTGTACAAGGAGCGGGGTAGAGCGTGTGGTTGTACGTTGTGAGGCGGTTGTTACGGAGTGACAAGGATTGCTACATGATTTTTGATTGAGAAGAGTTGTATTGAAAAATAAGCAGAACTTACCTACAAGGGAAAGGGTGCACAAAAAGGTGAATAAAAGTGTAAAAACAGCACCGGGAGGTGCTGTTTTTTTATTAGCGGCAGGTTGCTACTTTTTCCTTGGATTTTTTGTATATGCCATAATAATGTATTATAAACGAAAGACATCAAAACTAATGGTTATGATGTCTTTCGTTTAGTTTCTGTAAAGAAACAAGTTTATCATCTATACTAATAATTGGTTTGTAATACTAATAGGGGGTGTAACCTTGCGTTTCGAAAGTATAGGCAAAAACATCAGAGCCTATCGTATCCATAGAAGACTAAGGCAAGAAGATTTAGCGGAATTGACGGGATTATCGGTAACGTATATTGGTATGCTTGAACGCGGAGAAAAGATTCCGGCGTTGGAAACGTTTATAAAAATATTGAATGCTCTTGAGGTTTCAGCGGATATGATACTGGCCGATGTCTTAAAGGTCGGGTACGAAGTGAAAGGTTCTATGATGACAGAGCAGCTTTCTTCATTACCACCGGAAGAAAGAGAAAAAATTTGCGATGTCGTCGCTGTGCTTATCAAACATTCAAAATGATTGCGTTTTTTTGCTGGCTTTTTTTGTATCTCGCCGTTTGTGCGGTAACAGCGGCTTTGGCACTTCCTTTGTGGGTGACAGCGGTGGTGACGGTGCTGTATACGGCGGTTTTAGTCATATGGCTTTGCAGTCATGCTGCGTGGCGTGAATGGTTTACCTCACGTGCGGACAGGTGGGTGGCAGCACTGCCGCTGTTTGTTTTTGCTGCGACGAATGTTTTGTTCTTGCAAGGCATTACCTTCTCTGCGGCATGGGTTTGTGCAATATGCGGTGCTGTAGCGGAGGAATTGCTGTTTCGTGGTTTTCTCGTTTCCGCTTTGCAAAGGAAGAGCTTTCACATAGCGGTATGGGTTTCTGCGATGTTATTCAGTGCATATCATTTGATAGGCGGCGGGTACGTACAAGCCGTTTGTGCTTTGTGCTTCGGGTTTGCATTGGCAACCTATGTCTGCCGTTTTCGCTTGGTGTTGCCCTGCGTGGCGGCACACCTGCTTACAAATGCTTTCGGCAACAGTAACGTTCCCACCTGGGTGCTGTGGTGCTGCTGTGCAGTTTGCAGTATTTACGGATGTTGGTTATATTTTCATAAAAAGGAGAACTGATTATGGTATTTTACATTGACCCCGGTACAGGCAGTATGCTGTTTACCGTGCTGCTGGGCATCATCGGTGCAAGCATTTATTCGGTGCGGATGCTGTTTATCAAATTACGGTATAAGCTGGGCGGCGGCAAGGTGGAATCGCTTGGACAGAAAATACCGTTTGTTATTTTTTCAGATAATAAACGGTATTGGAATGTTTTTGAGCCGATTGTAAAACGCCTGTCTGCTTACGGTAAGGAGATACTGTATATTACGGGCTCTGAGGATGACCCTGCCTTGGCATATGAAGCGGAGAATTTCAAAGCGGAATATGTGGCAGGCAATAAAATGTATACCAGATTAAATTTCCTGGAAGCGAACATTGTGCTGTCTACCACACCCGGTCTGGATGTGTATCAGTGGAAACGCTCCAAGAATGTGGATATGTATATCCACATTCCGCATGCGGCAAGCGAGATTATCCTTTACAGAATGTTCGGTATTGATTACTATGATGCGATTATGCTGTCGGGTGATTACCAGGAGCAGAACATTAGAGAGCTTGAAAGCTTGCGTGAGCTGCCTGCGAAGGACCTTGTAAAAATCGGTATTCCGTATATGGATGAGATGGCAAAGCGATTGCAGGAAAGCGGAGACGCCCCTGCACACGAACGCACCGTGTTGCTGGCTCCCTCTTGGGGCGACAGTGCACTGTTCGGTGTGTACGGCGGCAAAATTATTGACGTGCTGCTGAAAACCGGCTACCACGTGATTGTGCGTCCTCATCCGCAGTCCTTCACTTCCGAAAAAGAGATGATGGACAAGCTGATGAAAGAGTATCCCGCCTCTGAACAGCTCGAATGGAACCGTGATACCGATAACTTTGAGGTGCTGCGCCGTTCGGACATTCTCATTTCCGATTTTTCGGGTGTTATTTTTGATTTTACGTTGGTGTATGATAAACCTGTCATTTATACCGATCCTAAGTTTGATTTAGGGCCGTATGATGCGTGGTGGCTGGACACGCCGTTGTGGACAACCTCTGCGCTGCCGCGTTTGGGCATGCAGTTGACCGACGAAAACATGGAAAAATTGAAAGAACTTATTGATACGTGTATTGCCGACCCCCGTTATGCAGAAGGCAGACGTGAGGTGAAAGAGGAAACGTGGGCACATTTCGGCGAGGGTGCCGACCGTGCGACGGCGTATCTGATTGAGCAGTATGAAGCAATTACTGTAGCAAAGGAGGACGACAAATGACCTTCGGCACCATCTTGTCAACGGTGTTTATCGGCCCGTTGAAACTGTTGTTTGAAATTATTTTTCAGCTTGCAGACCGTTTCGTGTCGCATCCGGGTCTGTCTATTATCTTTCTTAGCTTGGTGATGAACATTCTTGTATTGCCGCTGTACAGACGTGCAGATGCGATGCAGGAAGCCGCCAGAGACATCGACGCAAAACTGCATAAAGGTGTCGAACACATCAAGAAAGTGTTCACCGGCGACGAAAAAATGATGATTTTGCAGACCTATTATCGGCAAAATAATTATAAACCCACCGATGCATTGAACGGTTCGGTATCGTTGCTGCTGGAAATTCCCTTCTTTATGGCGGCCTATCAGTTCCTGTCTCATCTGGAGGTGCTGCAGGGTGTATCCTTAGGACCTATCAGAAATCTGGGCACACCCGATGGTATGCTGGTTATCGGTGGTATTGCCATTAACGTGTTGCCGATACTGATGACCCTGATAAACGTTATTTCCAGTGCACTGTACCTCAAAGGTTTTCCGCTGAAAACCAAGATCCAGCTGTACGGTATTGCGGCGTTCTTCCTGGTGTTCCTGTACACCTCGCCGTCCGGTCTGGTTTTCTATTGGACCTTGAATAACGTGTTCTCTTTGGTGAAGAACATCTTCTATAAACTGAAAAACCCGCGGCGTGTATTGAATGTACTGACCTCTCTTATCGGTATCGTTTCTGTGGTGTTCGGCGCCTTTATTTACGATACACCCTCTGTACGTCGCAAGGCGTTTTTGGTGGTGCTGGGTATAGCATTACAGCTGCCGGCGGTATTTGCACTGTTAAAAGATAAGGTGCAGTTGCCTGTGGCGAAGAATCCTGCTGCACCCAACAAAAAAATGTTTGTGTGGGGTTCGCTGTTCCTCGCTGTGTTGGTGGGCCTGCTGATTCCCTCCAACTTTATTGCGGCTTCTCCGCAGGAATATGTGGACATTACCTTTTTCCACAATCCGTTGTGGTATCTTGTCAGCACTGCCGGTCTGGCGGCGGGTACGTTCCTCGTTTGGTTGGGCGTGTTCTATTGGTTGGCAAGCGAAAAAGGCAAGGTGCTGTTTGACCGTTTGGTTTGGGTGCTTTGCGGTGTGATGATCGTTAACTATATGTTCTTCGGTACCAACCTTGGTGTGATTTCTCCGACACTGCAGTACGAAAACGGTATGACTTTCACTGCTGCAGAGCAGTGGATTAACGTCGGTGTAGTAGTACTGGCGGCTGTCGTGCTGTGGCTGGTTGCGGTAAAGTTCAAAAAGATTGTGGTTCCCGTGCTGCTCACCGCTACACTGGCTTGCGGTGCCATGGGCGGCATCAATGTCGCTACCATTCAAAAATCCGTGGCTGAGGTTGCGGTGGAACAAGCGGGCGTACAGCCCAACTTTGAACTCAGCACTGAGGGGCAGAACGTAGTTGTGATTATGTTGGACCGTGGTGTCAACTACTATTTCCCGTATATTTTGGAGGAAAAACCTGAGCTCAAAGAAAAGTTCGCCGGTTTTACCCACTATTCTAATACGATCTCCTTTGGTTGTACCACCAATTTTGGTGTACCTGCTTTACTGGGCGGTTATGAGTATACACCGGTGGAGATGAATAAACGAAACACCGAAACGTTGGTGGATAAGCATAATGAAGCCCTGAAAGTGATGCCGAGCATCTTCTCGAAAAACGGGTTTGACGTAACAGTATGTGATCCGCCGTATGCAAACTATCAGTGGATTCCCGACTTGTCTATTTATGACGACGTAGAAAATGTGGATGCCTTTATTACCAAAGGTGCTTTCAGTGATCCGAAAGGCAAGCAGACAGATGTAGACAACAGACACCGCAATTTCTTCTGCTTCAGTATGATGAAATCGTTGCCGTTATTTGTACAGCCGACTATCTATAATGCAGGCGCATATAATCAGGCAAGAGTGGTTGCTGAGCAAGTAACTTATACTACCCAAACGGTGTATGACAAAAATACTGCTGAGGGTTTCAGTCAGCTGTTTATGGATCCGTACAACGTTCTTGCCAACCTGCCGCAGATTACCAATGTGACTAAAGAGAAGACCAACACCTATCTGTTTATGGCCAACGACACGACCCATGATCCTATGCTGCTGCAACTTCCGGATTATGTACCGTCTGCCAAGGTGGATAACACGGAGTACGAGCGTACCGAGCCGCACCGTATTACAGTGGGCGGCAGAACATTGGTTATCGAGAACACCCAGCAGATGATTCATTATCATGCGAATGTGGCGGCAATGCTGCAGATTGGCGAATGGCTCGATTACCTCCGTGAGCAGGGTGTTTATGATAACACTAAGATTATCATTGCGGCGGACCACAGCAGAAACTTACAGCATTTCCCGGCAGAATTACCGGCGGATACAGATGTTTATGTACCGTTGCTGCTGATGAAAGACTTTAACAGTACGGAATTAACTACCGATGACACCTTTATGACCAATGCCGACGTGCCGACTCTTGCGTTTAAAGATGTGGTGGAAAACCCTGTTAACCCATACACCCAAAAGCCCATCAACAGCAGCGAGAAAACCGCTCATCCGCAGTTTATTATCCAGTCGGGTCAGTGGGATACCAGTGGCACTGCACAGAATACGACCTTCCCTGCAGCTTTGTGGTCGCAGGTGACCGATGATGTGTGGAACTATGACAATTGGATGCGTTACAAAGAGCCGCTCGTGCTTAAAGAACACGCTTTCCCGAACTGAAAGAGGGGTAGATAATGGGATACAAAGTAGATAATGCCATTATTATGGCGGCAGGTACCGCAAGCCGTTTTGCACCGCTTTCGTATGAACGCCCCAAAGCACTCATTGAAGTCAAGGGCGAGGTGCTGATTGAACGGCAGATACGGCAGCTGCAAGAAGCAGGCATCAAGGAAATTGTTATTGTTGTCGGATATATGAAAGAACAGTTTGCGTATCTTGCCGATAAGTTCGGTGTGATTATCGTAGAAAACCCTGCGTATCTTGTCAGAAATAACAATTCCACCATTTACGCAGCGAAAGACTATCTGAAGAACAGCTATATCTGTTCTTCGGATAACTATTTCAGTGAAAATCCGTTTGAAGCGGAGGTAGACGAAGCATATTATGCGGCTATCTACGCAGACGGCGAAACCAAAGAATGGTGTATGACCGAGGATGCTGACGGCTATATCGATGCGGTAACAGTCGGTGGAGAAAATGCATGGTTTATGTTGGGCCACACCTTTTGGAGTGAAACGTTTTCCAAAAACTTTCTTTGCATTCTCGAGAAAATCTATGATCTGCCCGAAACGGTGGATTTATTGTGGGAAGCCATTTATATGGCACACCTGGATGTTCTCAAAATGAAAATCAGAAAATACGACAGCGATGTTATTTTCGAGTTTGACACGTTGGACGAGCTTCGTGAGTTTGATGAGAGCTACAAGGAGAATACACGTTCGGTGATCCTCAAAGACATCGCTGACCGGTTGGGTTGTAAAGAGGCGGACATTGTGAATGTGACCGCTTATAAAGACAATACCAACGCTGCTGCAGGTATTCACTTTGACGTAAACGATCAAGGGTATGAATATGCATATGAGACCAAGGAGTTAAGAAGGAGTGGTTTAAGTGGGTAAGATTATTGAAAAAGACCTTCCTCTCGTTGCCGACTTGTTAAAGAAGGTACTGGGGAAGGACGATTACAGCGACATCGCTCGTATGGGCGGCTTGACCAACCATACCTACCACGTCACCTTTGCCGATGGGGAAGAGTATGTGGTACGTATTCCCGGAGAAGGCACCGAGGAAATGATTGTACGTAGTGACGAGGAAAAGAGTACCCGTCTGGCTTGTGACCTGGGTGTAGATGCGAAAATGCTGTATTTCGGCAAAGACGGTTCTAAAGTAACCGTGTATCTGAAAAATGCCGAAACCATGTCTGCGGAAACCATCAAAGACCCTGTACGTATCGCACAGGTGGCGGAAGTGTTTAAGGTCATGCATTCTTGCGGCCGGGACACCGGTGTGCCGTTCGAAGTGTTTGATATGGCGGCAGGGTACGAGAAGATTATCGCAGATATGAAGGTGCCGATGTTTGAGGACTATGCCCAAAGCAAGGCAAAGGTTATGGACATCAAAGCGGAAATTGATAGCGCCGTCGCTGCGAAGAAGGTGCCGTGCCATAATGACCCATTGTGCGAAAACTGGGTAGTAAGCGAAGGCAAAATGTACCTGATCGACTGGGAATATGCCGGTATGGATGACGGTATGTGGGACGTAGCGGACGTGTCTATTGAAGCCAATTTTGGCGATGAACAGGATGCTATACTGTTGGAAAAATACTTGGGCAGAATCCCCACTTTGCTGGATAAAAAGCATTTTCTTGCCAGCAAGCTGTATGTAGACTTCCTGTGGACCCTGTGGGCGAAAGCACGTGTTCCGTACGACGGACAACCTATGGAAGATTGGGCGGTCGAGAGATATGCCCGTTTGAAAGATAATCTGAAAAAGTTTGAAGCTCTTGAGGAGGTATAAAGTATGTTAGCAGGTATTATTGCAGGTGCCACCTGGGCACTGGAAACCATTGTCATTGCGATTGCAATGAGTATGCCCCCGCTGAACCTTACCACTGCGGAAGGTGTTTTGGTCGGCACGTTGGTAGCAACCTTCTTACACGATGCGTGCTCGGCTATCTGGGCGTGCATTTATAACGGTGTACGCGGTCAGCTGCCCAACGTTTGGCGTGCATTCAAAACCAAAAGCGGTAAATTCGTAGTGCTCGCTGCGGCTATCGGCGGTCCTATCGGCATGACCGGTTATTTGCTTTGTGTGAATAACCTGGGTGCATCTATCGGTGCTGTTGCAAGTGCGATTTTCCCGGCGATTGGCACGGTGCTTGCCTACATCTTTCTGAAAGAAAAAATGAAATGGTATCAGTGGATTTTCCTTCTGCTTACCTTGGCGGGTGTGTATGGCCTTAGCTACTCCCCCGAAATTCAGGTGGAAAACTTCGTGCTTGGTGTTGTCGGTGCATTGATGTGTGCTTTTGGTTGGGGTATTGAAGCGGTTATCTTGGCAAAATCCTTGACCGACCCCGAGGTTACCGACGAATACGCATTACAGATCCGTCAGACCACCTCCGCACTCGTTTACGGTGTGGTGTTGCTGCCGATCTTCACCTTCCTGGGTGTTACCGAAACCAAGGCGTTTGCATTGCTTGGTCAGGTATTTTCCGCAAATACCGGTTGGCTTATCCCCACCATCGTGCTGGCGGCATGCTTCGCAACCGTATCGTATCTGTTCTATTACAAAGCGATTTCGCAGATCGGTGCTTCGAAGGCAATGGTATTGAACGTTACTTATGTGGCGTGGGCATTGGTTTTCAGCTTGATTTTGTCGGTATTCGGCATTGTCGATAAACCCTCCCTGTCTCCGTTGGTTATCGTTTGCACCTTGGTTGTTCTCGTGTGCGGTGTCTTTGCTGCGGCGAACTTCAAAGATATTTTCGGTAAAAAAGAAGACTAAAAAGGCAAAAAGCCACGGTGCAAAATGCACCGTGGCTTTTTTATGTGGGTATTCTGTTTAATAGCTTTTGCAGTAATGCAGCGAGCGGTATGACCAAAAACCCTGTGGCAATATTGCTGATACCGTGTACAATGTCCCAGGGCAATCCTGCCGCTATCCACGCAAGTGTCTGATTAAAATCCAGACCGAACAATATCGCTTGTGCGGGTGCGTACAGCGTACCGTATGCAAAACCGTGTAAGCCGCAAAGTGCGGGATAGACAACATACCCCCATTTCGGCGGCAGCTTACGTGGGATCAGCATCGTAAGCCCCCATAGCACCGTCCACAAATACAGATACGGTATCCACCAGGCGGAAAATCCTGCATATATGCCGGTGAGAAACACAAACACATAAATGGGTATCAATGCCTTGTACCGAAACACGACGGTAAACAGTATGGTAAACATTCCGAGCAGGTGAATGTTTGGCAGTAATTCGGTTAATAGCTTAGATGCAAACATCATACTGCCGAGCATCGCAAAAATTGCCATTTCATAGACCGAAAGCGGTCTTTTTTTATTTTGAGTATACAAGGCCGTATGTCACACTTTCATCAATATCGGTGGTGTCAACGCCGCTTAAAGCATATTCACCGTTGACGTAGAATGCCCAATAGGCCTTGTCAGTTTCATAGTCGGCGGTGATGCCGTTGACGGTTTTAATGTATAGTCCGTAAGCACCGTCCTCGCCTGCGATAAGCTTTTGCTCGAGCAGAGCGGCGCCTACCGTTGTAGCATCGGTTTTTACGGTAAAGGTTACGGTTTTATCCTCGGCTTTTACCTCTACTTTAATGGTTTTCGCACCGTCGCCGAGGGTGGTGTCTGCGGTGTAGGTGGCGGTTTTCCAAAGACCGTCCGCTTCCTTAGCACTGCAGGCGGCAAAGGTCAGCAAAACGACAAAGGCGAGGACCAGAGACACGGTTTTTATTATTGTTTTCATTTGGGGTACATCCTTTCGTTTTATGATTGTGTTCACAAAAGGATAAAACAAAAGCACCCTTCTTGAAAGGGTGCTACACATGCATATATCCTGCCATATCGCATATAGAAGCCCTTTCATTGCCCAAAGGTCTCTTGTGTACACAAAGCGATAAGCATTCCGACTGTAACGGTAATGGCTGTTGCTGCGGAGTTCCACCGCAATTTCCTTATCCCCGCACCGTAAGGTGCGACAACGAGTAAACTCGATGCTTTGCGATATTCTTTTGTATACACATACTATCACGGATAACGGCAAAATGCAAGAAGATTTTCGCAAAAAAACGGCCTGTGAGAAACAGACCGTTTTTCACTATAATACTTTTGCCAAGAAGGATTGCAGACGCTCGCTTTTGGGGTGTTCAAAGACCTCTTTGGGAGTGCCTTCTTCGATAATCATACCGCTGTCCATAAAAATGACCCGGTCGGCCACCTCTTTGGCAAAGCCCATTTCATGAGTAACTACCGCCATGGTCATACCTTCGGCGGCAAGCTCTTTCATAACGTCCAACACTTCACCGACCATTTCGGGGTCGAGTGCGGAGGTGGGTTCGTCAAACAACATTACCTCGGGACGCATACACAAAGCACGTACGATAGCGATACGCTGTTTCTGACCGCCGGACAGCTGACTGGGATATGCGTCTGCACGGTCGGCAAGACCGACACGTTCCAGCAGGCGCATTGCCTGCTCTTCGGCTTCCTGTTTGGACATTTTCAGAATCTTAATGGGTGCTACCGTCATATTACCGAGAATGGTCATATGCGGGAACAGGTTAAAGTGCTGGAACACCATACCCATTTTCTGACGGTGCACGTTGATGTCTACCTTGGGATCGGTGATGTCCACACCGTTAAACCGAATGGAACCGCCCGTGGGCATTTCCAGGAGATTGAGAGAGCGTAAGAAGGTGGATTTGCCGCTGCCGGAAGGGCCGACAATTACCACAACCTCGCCACGCTTGATATCTGTGGTGATACCGTCAAGGGCCTTGACTTCACCGCCGTTATAATGCTTTTTCAGGTCCTGTACGCGAATAATCATATCATTAGCGTTCATTCTTACGCAACCTCCTTTCCAATTTGCCAACCAACCAGGTGAGAAGCATTACCATACAGAGATAAACCAGTGCTACCATAATCAGCGGCATAAATGCGGAGTAGGTGCGGCTGCGGATCAAGTCACCTGCTTTGGTGAGGTCCATAATACCGACGTAACCTGCGATGGAGGTTTCTTTGAGCAGTACGATGAATTCGTTACAAAGGGTGGGGAGGACCGCCTTGAACATCTGCGGAATGATGATGTAAATCATGGTTTGCAGATAGTTGAAACCGAGTGAACGGCCTGCCTCAAACTGGCCGCCATCCACCGACATAATGCCCGCACGGAAGATTTCCGCAACGTAAGCGCCCGAGTTGATACCGAAGGCGACCATCGCAATCATACGGCTGTTGGTGGAGGAAGCGAAGATGATGCAGTAAAAAATAAGCAACTGCACTACAGCAGGGGTGCCGCGTACCACGGTGAGATATACCTTGCAGATGCCGTTGGCGATCTTCATTAACGCATATCCTAAACCACCACGCTGTTTCATGCTTTCTTCGTTTTTGTCGAAGGTAGAGCGTATAGCAGCAATCACGACACCGATAGCAATACCGATAAGTAAAGCTATAAAGGTGATGTACAATGTGTTGCCGAGACCCTGTAACAACCAGGTCCAACGGTCACCGTCTATGAAGTTTAATTTGAAATCGTCTACAATACTGCCAATCCATTCGATTTCATATAGGTTTTGCAAAAACGCAGACATAAACTTTCCTTTCCGCAAAAATCAGAGCGACGATACCGCCGCTCTGATTTTAACTATCGGATATTAAAAATGTTGCTGAAACTTATTTCTCGTCAGCGGTGTTGCTGGGGATATATTTTTCAACAATGGCGGCTACAGTGCCGTCAGCGATGAGTTCATCGAGAGCTTTGTTGATTTTTTCGAGCAGCTCGGTATTTTTCTTCGCTACACAGATAGCGTAATCTTCTTCGGTATAAGCACCGTCGAGGATTTTCAGACCTTCGTTAGCAGCAACGAAAGCTTTTGCGGGTTCATTGTCGATAATAACAGCGGTGACTTTACCTTCTTTGAGGGCGCTTACAGCGTCAGCACCGGTTTTGTACTGGACAACGTTTGACATACCGAAGCCCCATTTAGCCGGATCGTCGGAGCAGTAGATGTCACCGGTGGTACCCTGCTGTACGCCGATTTTGATGCCCTGTTTGGTGCCGACGGGTTTCATATCGTCGCCTTCACCTTCAAAGCCGGTGTAGAAATCTTCGTAGGAGGTGTATTCGGCGTCGGCCTTCACGATAACCGCCTGTACGCCGGTAGCGTAGGTTTTGGAGAAGTTTACGCTCTTTTTGCGTTCGTCGGTTACGGTCATGCCGGCCATACCCATATCGAACTTGTCGGTCTGTACACCACTGATGATGGTGTCAAAGTCAACGTCGTGCACTTTGAGGGTCATGCCGAGCTTTTCGGCGATTTTGCCGGCGATTTCAATGTCGATACCGGCGAAGTTGCCGTCGTCGCCTTTGAACTCATAGGGAGGGAAGGCAGCGTTGGTCGCCATGTCGAGAACGGTGTCTTCTGCTTTCTGACCGCAGCCCGCGAAGCAGAAGAAAGAAGCAACGATAGCGATAACCGCCAGGATGGATAATGCTTTTTTCATCATAAAAACCTCTTTTCAAAAGATATGTAAGGGATTTTCTCCCGATTACAAGGTTGATAATACCATATACTTTTATATAATGCAAGCGATTTCCGTATAAAATTGTATGATTTTTCCCGATAATATCCGTTTGCCGCATAAAATCGACCTTTTTATACATTTATGCATTCAAAATGTATAAAATTATCTGTGGTGCAAAGGGTCTTGACTTTTTTTCAAAAAGAGTATATGATACTTAAAAAGCATTGACGGAGACAGTACGTGTGTTTTGAAACCTTCAGCGAGTCGGGTACGGTGTGAGCCGACAGGGAGTAGGGGACACGGAATATCCCTCCCGAGCTGTCGACCTAAAGGTAGATCCGAGTAAGTTTGACCGGTTTTTCACCGTTATCCGAAACGCGTATCCGAGGATATCTCGTGTGCGATCGTAATAGGTGGTAACGAAGAAGCTTCGTCCTGTTATGGGACGGAGTATTTTTTATTATTGGAGGAAATGAGATGTATCGTAAAGTGTCAACCGACCTCAATTTCGTGGAACGCGAAAAGCAGGTAGAAAAGTTCTGGGCAGATAACGGCATTTTCGAAAAAAGTATGGACAGCCGTAAAGAAGGGGAAACCTATACCTTCTACGACGGCCCCCCGACTGCAAACGGTAAACCGCATATCGGTCACGTGCTGACCCGTGTTATCAAGGATATGATTCCCCGTTACCGTACGATGAAGGGGTATATGGTACCGCGTAAAGCCGGCTGGGATACCCACGGCTTGCCGGTAGAACTGGAAGTGGAAAAGCTGCTCGGTCTTGACGGCAAAGAGCAGATCGAAACCTATGGCTTAGAGCCGTTTATCGGCAAGTGTAAAGAAAGTGTCTGGAAGTACAAGGGGATGTGGGAAGATTTCTCCGCAACCGTTGGCTTCTGGGCGGATATGGACGACCCGTACGTCACCTACCATAACGATTTTATCGAATCTGAATGGTGGGCGTTAAAGCAGATTTGGGATAAAGGTCTGTTGTATAAGGGCTTCAAAATTGTGCCCTATTGTCCCCGCTGCGGCACACCTCTGTCCAGTCACGAGGTGGCACAGGGTTATAAGAACGTAAAAGAACGTAGTGCTATCGTGCGTTTTAAGGTGGTAGGCGAGGATGCGTGGTTCTTGGCTTGGACCACTACCCCGTGGACACTGCCCTCCAACGTGGCACTTTGTGTAAACCCGAAGGATACCTACTGTCGTGTGAAAGCCGCTGACGGTCACGTGTACTACATAGCAGAAGAGCTGCTCGACCGTGTACTCGGGAAATTGGCGACCGACGATACTCCGGCATACGAGATTCTTGACCGCTATGTCGGTACCGACCTCGAAAATAAAGAATATGAACCGCTGTTTGATTGCGCAAAGGTGATTGCCGACAAACAACACAAAAAGGGCTTTTATGTCACCTGTGCCGATTACGTCACTATGACCGACGGTACCGGTATCGTACACATTGCACCTGCGTTTGGTGAAGATGACGCACAGGTTGGCCGCCGTTATGATCTGCCGTTTGTACAGCTGGTGGATGCCGAAGGTAATATGTCCCCCGAAACGCCTTTCGCAGGTCTGTTTGTGAAAAAAGCCGATCCGCTGGTGCTGGAGGACCTCGAAAAACGTGGCCAGCTGTTTGACGCACCGAAATTTGAACACGATTACCCGTTCTGTTGGCGTTGTGATACGCCTCTCCTGTATTACGCAAGAGAGTCTTGGTTTATCAAAATGACCGACGTTAAGGAAGACCTTATCCGTAATAATGACACCATCAACTGGATTCCCGAAAGCATCGGCAAGGGTCGTTTCGGTGATTGGCTGCAGAATGTGCAGGATTGGGGTGTCAGCCGTGACAGATATTGGGGTACGCCTCTGAATATTTGGGAATGTGAATGCGGGCATCGTCATTCTGTCGGCAGTATTGCGGAACTGAAAGAAATGTCCCCGAATTGCCCTGACGAAATCGAACTGCACCGTCCCTTTATTGATGCGGTCACCATCACCTGTCCCCATTGCGGCAAGCAGATGAAACGTGTTCCCGAGGTGCTTGACTGCTGGTTTGACTCGGGTGCGATGCCGTTTGCACAGCATCACTATCCTTTTGAAAACAAGGATTTGTTTGAGCAGCAGTTCCCGGCGGACTTTATTTCCGAAGCGGTGGACCAGACCCGTGGTTGGTTCTATTCCTTGCTGGCGATTTCCACCCTTATCTTCAACAAAGCACCGTACAGAAACGTTATCGTTCTCGGTCACGTGCAGGACGAAAACGGCCAGAAGATGTCCAAATCCAAGGGCAATGCCGTTGACCCGTTTGATGCACTGGAAACGTACGGTGCGGATGCAATCCGTTGGTACTTCTACAGCAACTCTGCACCGTGGCTGCCCAACCGTTTCCACGGCCGTGCGGTTATGGAAGGTCAGCGTAAGCTGATGGGTACCTTGTGGAATACGTATGCGTTTTTTGTGCTGTATGCGGACATCGATAAGTTCGATGCCACTAAGTATACTCTCGAATATGACAAGCTGTCGGTAATGGATAAATGGTTGTTATCCAAGCTCAACACCCTCGTGAAAGAGATGGACGAAAACCTGCATAACTATCGCATTCCCGAAGCGGCACGCGTGCTGCAGGAGTTTGTGGATGAGATGAGTAACTGGTATGTCCGTCGCTCCCGTGAACGTTTCTGGGAAAGCGGTATGCCGCAGGATAAAATCAATGCGTATATGACCCTTTACACCGCACTTGTTACGGTATGTAAAGCGGCGGCACCCATGATTCCGTTTATGACCGAGGACATTTATCAGAACCTGGTGCGTTCCTTGGACGACACTGCACCCGAAAGTATTCACCTGTGCGATTATCCTGAGGTTAACGAGGCATATATCAATAAAGACCTCGAAAGTGCGATGGAAGAAGTGCTGCAGGTGGTTGTGCTGGGTCGTGCCGCACGTAATGGCTCTAACCGTAAAAACCGTCAGCCGCTTGCGAAAATGTACGTAAAAGCGGAAATGGCATTGGATGCGATGTATCAGCAGATTATTGAAGAAGAGCTCAATGTTAAGGCGGTAGAGTTTGTCACCGACACCTCTGCGTTCTCCTCCTATACGTTTAAGCCGCAGTTAAAAACGGTTGGTCCGAAATACGGCAAACAGCTCGGTGAAATCCGTGCCGCCCTTGCCGAGATTGATGGCAATGCCGCTATGGCAGAACTGACCGCAAACGGCGTGCTTACGTTGGCACTGCCGTCGGGCGAGGTGAAATTGGCAGAAGAGGACCTGCTTATCGATACTGCACAGCAGGATGGCTACTACACTGTTGCCGACCGTGGTGTGACGGTTGTTTTGGATACCACCTTAACCCCCGAACTCATCGAAGAAGGATTTGTGCGTGAAATCATCAGTAAGCTGCAGACGATGCGTAAGGAAGCTGGCTTTGAGGTAACCGACCACATCACCGTTTACGTAGACGGTAATGAAAATATCGGCGAATTGGTAACCCGTAATATCGAAACGATTTGTGAGGATGTACTCGCAGACGGTATCACCCTCGGTGAGACCGACGGTTTCGTGAAGGAATGGGATATCAACGGCGAAAAAGTAACCTTTGGTGTGAAAAGATAAAAAAGCACGGCTTGCAACGCAAGCTGAAGTAGTCAATAGTTAGTAGACACAAAAAAGGAAAGAATTAAGCTGCCAGTTCAAGCCTGTATTGGACTGGCGGTTTTCTTTTGAGTTTTCGAACAGGACGTATGTAATTGAAATAGTAAACGGTATCGGCTACAAC
>JAZNXY010000110.1:0-2475 GCA_045594105.1 Acutalibacteraceae bacterium
CCCCAACCGTCTCTTTCATCAACGGTAGTAAAAAGCTTTGTGTAAGGGTACGTAAGAGCGCATTCCTTCAGCTTGATATAGTAAACGTTCGGGTCGTTTTCGTCTCCGCTTGCTTCGATGTTGGTGACAGAAGCGGTTACGTATACTCGGGAACGGGTGATCTCAATCGTTTCCCGGCTATAAATGCCCGTTGCAGAATCCTTAACGCTGACATGTGAATCGGTTATGAACATTTCATTTTGCGAGAAAATACCTTTATAAGCGTTTTTTGCATCAGCGTCGGCGGCTTCGATCAAAACGTATGAATCGTTTATGATATGGAGCGCCGCCCATGCACGAATACCGTAGTGTTCCGTGTCTGCCTTGGGAAGGGTGATTTTAACTGTACTATTGTCAATGGTCATATCCAGCACATCGTAGCCGCCGTTTCCGGAATACAGCGTGTTATTGGCTGTCAAAAGTTTGCAATCCTTGATAGTGATGCCGCAAAAGGCATAAATAGCAGGCATTTCAGCGCCGAGGCTGTGATTAACACCGCTCTTGATCGATAACTCCTTTAAGCCCGATATTTGCACTGAATTCAGTCTCGAAAAAATGCCTTGACTGCAAGCTTCAACGCTTAAAGAACCGGTTCCGTTGCTCTTTAAGGAAATTTCTTTTTCTGAATAAATGCCGGTGGTGGTTGTGGCTTTCACATGGTTTGAGCCGTAACACATCACGGTAAGCACTTCTTTCGTTTCAATGGCGGCATACGAAGTGTTATCCGGCGTGATCTGCGCATTTGTTAAAACCAGCATAGCGGGCGTTGTGCCGGCCAAGGGAATGTATTTTACCGTGCCGTCACCCAAAACGTCATCTTTGTTATCGGAGGTGACCTGCACTCCGCCAACCCAGGTGTCGAAGATCAAGCCTTTGGCGAATTCGGCAACGATATTTGTTTCTTCGGTGATGATCACAGAGCATTCTGAATCAGATGAAATATAATCCTCTCCCGATTTCCAACCCACGAATCGGTTTCCCGGGGTGGGGGTAGCTCGCAAGGTTACCGCTGCACCCTCGATGATCTTGCCTTCGTTGTTCAGGCCAAGCGCAAGCACATTACCCAGCGAGGAATCGTTCACCGTTACCATGACCTTGTGCTTTGCAAGGGTAGCGGTCTGCTTGATTTCAACGGCTGTTGCGATTTCACCGTCTGCCGTGTTCACTACTTCACCTTCCAAGATCTTCACGGGGGTTTTATCTCCGTCGATTTCGCAATTGGTAAGGGTGATATTGTTCGTATTGGAACGAAGTACGTATTCGGAAGCGGAGACGCTCACGTTAGAACTGCTGATTCCAACGTCTCGGCTGCTTCTAATACCTCTCTTTGCATCGGCAATGGTAACCGTAGAACCTGCGCTGATCGTAACATTCAGCTGTGCATAAATACCGATGTAGTTGTTTTTTGCACTCTCGTCAAAAGAGTTGATTACGACTTGAGCGTTCCGAATCGTGAGCGCAGCATTTGTGTCAATGCCGTAGCGTTCCGTATCTGCCTTGGGAAGGGTTATTTTAACAGTACTGTTGTCGATGGTCATATCCAGAACGTCGTTGCCGCCGTTTCCGGAATACAGCGTGTTATTGGCTGTCAAAAGTGCACAGTCCTTGATGATTATGCCGCAAAAGCCGTAAATGGCAGGCATTTCAGCACCAAGGCTGTGATTAACACCGCTCTTGATCGACAATTTCTTAAAGCCCGATATTTGCACCGAATTCAGTCTCGAAAAAATGCCTTGACTGCAGGCTTCAACGCTTAAAGAACCGGTTCCGTCGCTCTTTAAGAGAAGGTTTTCCTCTGAATAAATGCCGGTGGTTGTGGCTTTCACGTGGTTTGAGCCGTAACACATCACGGTAAGCACTTCTTTCGTTTCGATGCCGGCAGACGAAGTGTTATCCGCCGTGATCTGCGCATCTGTCAGAATCAGCATAGCGGGCGTTGTGTAGGCTGGCGGAATATACTTTACCGTGCCGTCGCCCAAAACGTTATTCATGTTTTCAGATGTTATCTGCCGATTGCCGACCCACGTGTTATAATAGACAATCTCTTCTACCGAGGCCGAAAGCGCCGCTGTGGGCAAGAGGCCTACCAGCATCACCATAGCCAGCAGGATGCTGATGATTTGTTTGATGGGATTGGTTTTCATCGGTTTTCCTCCTTATCTCATATGATGAAGCAGAGAAGTGAAAGATTATTGTTCTACAGGGAACTTGTCGATCTTGCCCACCACTTTTTTCAGGATATTTAATGCATCGGTAGCATCGGCTTTGCTGTTGCCGTCGGTATCGGCGGCTTTTAGTTGTTGGTCGGTCAAAGTAACCTTGCCAACAACCGATTTCAAAACTTCCAACGCGTCGGTGGCTTCAACTTTGCCGTTTTCATCCACGTCGCCGTAGAGCACAGCTTCGGTGCAGGTGTAAGTAACGTAAACCGTCAGG
>JAZNXY010000111.1:0-17073 GCA_045594105.1 Acutalibacteraceae bacterium
GGGTGTTGAGGAGGGGAAATATACCCGTTGTTGGGTACAAGTACAGTATACAACGACAATAAAAAAGACGCATGAACAACGTATGAACAGGATATGAAAAATTTTTTCAATAAAAAAACAAACAAATGTTTGCATTTTCCGAACATATGTGCTACACTGTTATCGGAAACGAAAAATCAGTGCGTGAAAGGATGAACGACCTATGAAACCGTTGACCGAAAAACAACAAAAAGTCCTCTCCTTCTTAAAAGAACGTGCGCAGGACGGTGTACCCCCGTCGGTGCGTGAGATTTGTACCGCTACGGGCATTAAATCCACCTCTACCGTACACGCATATCTGCGTCTTTTAGAGGACGAGGGCTATATCAACCGCCAAAGCGGCTTAAACCGTGCCATTCGCCTGCCGGGCGAGAATGTGGCTCGTGTGCCGCTGCTCGGCAAGGTAACCGCAGGTGTGCCGATTTTAGCGGTAGAAGAGGTTGAAGAATATGTCCCCTATTCCGGTGGCGGATACAACCCCGGCGACCTGTTTGCCTTACGTGTATCAGGCACAAGTATGATAAATGCGGGTATTTTTGACAAAGACGTTGTGATTGTCAAGAAAACACCTCTTGCCGAAAACGGTGATATCGTAGTTGCACTCATCGGTGACGAGGCCACCGTGAAACGTATTTTCATAGAAAAAGACCACATTCGCCTGCAGCCCGAAAACCCTGACTTTGAACCGATTATCGTCAAAGAGGTCGTGGTGCTTGGCAAAGTGGTCTCCCTGCTTCGCTATTTCTGATATGCTCTTTGTAAAAGCGGATTACTCTATGTAGTAGTCCGCTTTTGTTTCGTTTGCAAGACCGAAACTGATTTGCAGTGCCTGATCTACACGTGTCATAGACTGGTCATCCAACCGTCCCATATGCTCCTTTAACCGCTGTTTATCGATTGTGCGAATCTGTTCCAACAACACAATCGAATCACGTGCCAGACCGCTGTCTGTAGAATGCACCTGAATGTGCGTAGGTAAATTGGCTTTGTACTTTTGACTTGTGATGGCGGCAGCAATCACGGTGGGACTGAAGCGATTTCCTACGTTATTCTGCACAATCAGCACGGGGCGTACGCCGCCCTGCTCCGAGCCCACAACAGGGCTTAAATCCGCATAATAAATATCTCCTCTGCGTACTTGCATAACTTTTTCACTCCTCATCTGTAGTGTTGCCTTATGGAGAAAAGTTTATACAGTACATACTATGTTTTGAAAAAACGGGTTGTCCCTGTCAACCTGTCAGATGTCTTATGCAAAAATACTGTTTGTTTTTTATGAAAGATTATGTTATACTAAAATAAATATAATTAAAACGGAGGCAAATACTGTGGGGGCTACTTTTTCTGCCGGTGTAGATTACGGTGGGCTGCGTTCTTTGGAAGAGATTAAATTGTTGGTGTGCTATCTTTTGTACACCGTTAAAGAACCTGTACCGAGACCGATGATTCTTGAAATTATTTCGGGAAACGGTATGGCGAACTTCTTTGATACTGGTATGGCTATGGACAAGCTGGTTGACCAGGGACATATTGCTGAAAGCGGCAGCGGCATGCTGACCATCACCGACACAGGCACCGAAATTGCTCAGGTGCTTTCCTCCTCCCTTCCCTTTGTGCTTCGGGAAAAATCGGTGAAGATTGCTTTGATGCTGCTGTCACGTATGCGTAAGCAAAAAGACGCAAATGTTGAAATCGAAAAAACCGAAACAGGATATACCGTTACCTTGGAGCTGACCGAAGGCGGCAGCACCATGATGAAGGTTACGGTGGCTACTGTCGATTCCCTACAAGCCAATGCGATACGGGAAAACTTCCTTGAGGATCCCGCCTTGCTATATCGTTCCACCGTCGCCGTGCTCAACGGACAAACCGAGTTAGATGCAAACGGAAAACTGATCGTTTTAATTTAAGAAGGAGTGTTTTTGATGCAAACGTCTTTTGAAAAAAACAACCTGACCATGCTCACCGATTTCTATGAAATCACTATGGCAAACGGCTTCTTTGAAACGGGCAACCGTGACCGTATTGCTTATTTTGACATGTTCTACCGTCGTGTGCCGGACGGCGGCGGCTTTGCGATTATGGCAGGCGTCGAGCAGTTGGTACAATACCTCAAAAATCTGTCTTTTACCGATGAGGATATTGCGTTTTTAGAAAGCAAGAAGCTGTTTAACAAGGAGTTTCTCGACTATCTGCGTAATTTCAAGTTTTCGTGTGACGTATGGGCAGTACCCGAAGGCACTCCCATTTTCCCACACGAGCCGATTGTGACGGTGCGTGGTCCTGCCATCCAGGCACAGTTTATTGAAACTATGCTTCTGCTCACCGTCAACCATCAGACCCTCATTGCCACCAAAGCCAACCGCATTGTGCGTGCCTCTGAAGGAAGGGCCGTTATGGAGTTCGGCTCCCGCCGTGCACAAGGATATGACGGTGCGATTTACGGTGCGAGAGCCGCCTATATCGGTGGCTGTATGGGTACGGCTTGTACCATTGCAGACCGTGATTTTGGCATCCCTGCTCTTGGCACGATGGCACACAGCTGGGTTCAGTTGTTTGACAATGAGTTGGATGCGTTTAAGGCCTACGCACGTACCTATCCCAACAATTGTATATTGTTGGTTGACACCTACAACGTATTAAAATCGGGTATTCCCAACGCCATTCGCACCTTTCACGAGGTTTTGGAGCCGATGGGGTGTCGCTTAAAAGGTATCCGCATTGATTCGGGCGATATCACCTATCTCAGCAAAAAAGCCAGACAGATGCTGGATGCGGCAGGTCTTACCGATTGCAAAATCACCGCCTCCAACTCCCTTGACGAGTACATTATCCGTGATATGATCCGTCAGGGTGCGCAAATCGACAGCTTCGGTGTCGGTGAACGTCTCATTACCGCCGCCAGTGACCCTGTTTTCGGTGGTGTATATAAGCTCGCTGCTATCGAGGATGCTAACGGCAATATCATACCGCGTATCAAGGTCAGTGAAAACATTGCTAAAATCACCAATCCTTGTTTCAAGAAATTATGGCGTTTATATGACCGTGAGACCGGCAAAGCGCTTGCAGACGTTCTGACACTGCGGGATGAGGTCATTGATGACAGCCAGGATTACGAAATTTTTGATCCCGAGCATACCTGGAAACGCAAGCTCGTATACAACTTCCGTGCCGTAGAGCTGCAACGGCAGTTGTTTGATAAAGGCGAATGCGTATATCAGCTGCCCACGGCGGAAGAATTACGTAATTACTGCTCCCAACAGGTTTCCTTGTTGTGGGACGAGGTGCTGCGTTTCGAAAATCCGCACAAATATTACGTTGACCTCTCGCAGGCACTGTGGGATGCGAAGCACGACCTGTTAAAAGCACACAACAAATGATGAAACGATATGAAGCTCCGCCAATGCCCGCCGCACCTGCGGCGGTCATTGCACGTTTAGAGCAAAAAGGATTTACTGCACATGCGGTCGGCGGCTGCGTACGGGATACACTGTTAGGGTTATCCCCTACCGACTGGGATATTACCACCGTCGCCACACCGGAACAAATAAAAAACGTCTTTGCGGATTGCCGTGTTATTGAAACAGGCATACGGCACGGCACCGTCACGGTGCTGTTTGCGGGTGCTTCGTTTGAAATCACCACCTACCGTGTAGACGGTAATTACCGTGACAACCGGCATCCCGATACCGTCACCTTCACATCCTCGCTGTACGAGGATGTGAAGCGAAGAGACTTTACGGTTAATGCCATGGTGTGGCATCCCACCGCCGGTCTCGGTGACTTCTTTGACGGGAAAGCCGATTTGGAAAACAACATACTCCGCACAGTAGGCGACCCTATTAAGCGGTTTTCGGAGGATGCATTACGCATTTTACGATTACTACGGTTTTCCGCAACCTATGGGTTACGTGCAGAGCCGCAAACAAAATCCGCCGCTTGTGCCCTTTCCAAACGGTTAGACAGCATCGCCGTGGAACGCATCAGGGTGGAACTGGAAAAGCTGCTGTGCGGTGATTTTACGGCGGTAGTTTTCGGTGAGTTTACGGAGATTTGGCAGGT
The DNA here is from genome assembly GCA_045594105.1 of Acutalibacteraceae bacterium. GTDB lineage: Bacteria > Bacillota > Clostridia > Oscillospirales > Acutalibacteraceae > URNF01. The sequence goes on from JAZNXY010000111.1 coordinate 4,102, forward strand.
TATTTTGCCGGAAATTGACGTGAAAAGCAAATTACCTTTACAAAATCTCCCTAAAGACTCTGCTTTGCGTTGGGCGTATTTGCTGAAGGATGTGTCCGCAGAGAGCATTTTACAACGGTTAAAAGCAGATAACGCCACCATTCGTACGGTTTGCACGTTAATAGAAGGACTTTCCCTCTCTCCCACCACCGCACCCATCCCCTTAAAGCAAGCATTGCGGGTCTACGGAGAGAAGAACCTTTTTAGTATTATCGCCTTACAAAAGGTGTGCGGCGACACTACACTTTGGGAAGAAACCGAAGCGGCATTAAAAGCACTTTTGGCAACAAATCCTTGCTATCGGTTGAAGGATTTGGCTATAAACGGTGACGATTTACGCACGTTAGGATTTGAGGGTAAAGATGTCGGCAATATGCTGAGCACCCTTTTGGATGCGGTTATCGAAAAACGGTGCAGTAATACAACAAGTGCTTTATTAACCTTTGTAAAAAGCATATAAAAAGGTCGCTCAACTTTTGTTGAGCGACCTTTTTGTTTGTCAGATTCAGATTTCAGGAAGGGTGATTTGGATTTCGTGCCCCTTTTCGGCAGATTCGCAGATGCCCGACAAAATCGCCTGGTTGCGAATAATCTGAGAGGTGGGCACGGGAGCCGGTTTGCCTTCTTTAACTGCATCCATGAAGGAACGAATCTTCAGTGCAAAAAGACCTTCGAAGGGGGATTTGAGAACCGGGACAACCGTTTCTACCTGGTTACCGCACACCTCGTGGTAAATGGTCATAGGACCGCCGACAGTGCCGTTCCAGCATTCGGTAGACGGAATACGTAAACCACCCTTGGTACCCAAAATCAGAGTATCGCCTGCGGTGTCCATATTCATAGCCCAGGAAATACGGAAGTCAACGATAATATCGCCTTCCAAACGGATAAATGCCGCTGCGAAGTCGTCAACACCGAATTTTGAAGCATATTCTTTCTTTTTATAACCGCAATAGTTGGGGTCCGTACCAAAGAAATCGGATTTATAGCCCGAAACAGACAGCGGCTTAGGATAACCGATAGCATTCAGCACCATATCGAGAGAATAACAACCGATATCACCCAAAGCACCGATACCGCCGGTTTCTTTTTCGATAAAGGTAGTACCGTAAGGGGTCGGGATACCGCGACGACGACCGCCGCCGGTCTGGATATAATAAATTTTACCCAGTTCGCCCGATTCCACAATTTTCTTGATCATCTGCATATTCGGGTCAAGACGCGGTTGGAAACCGATAGACAGCACCATGCCGGTCTCTTTTTCTACTTTCAGTAATTCTGCCGCTTCGTCCATGGTTACACACATGGGTTTTTCCAACAGAACATGAACACCTTTTTTCATCGCATAAATTGCCGGCGGTACGTGCTGGCAGTTATAGGTACAAATGGAAACCGCGTCTAATTTCATATCCACGTCATCCAACATTTCTTTATGTCCGCCGTCGTAGCATTTAACGCCTTTAAGACCCATTTTCTCGCAGAAGGCCGCCGCTTTACCGGGAACAATATCACAAGCTGCTACGATTTCTGCATCTTCGTATTTTTTGTAAGCCGCAATATGTGCTTCGGCAATCCAACCGGTACCGATGATACCGATACGCAGTTTTTTGCCGGTGTCAATAGCCGTTGCTTCGGTGGTGTCTTCCTTAAAACGATCGAGAATATCCGCCATAATAAATACCTCCAAAATATAGTTTTATTGACCAATAGATTTTAAGTATTCACGGCTGACCTTTGCACATTCCATAGAGGTCATGCCGTCACTGGGGCTATCCTGCTCGACAATAAGCCAACAGGTGCCCGCTTGCTCACTGGCTTCAATAATTGCAGGAAAATCCTGTTTGCCGCTGCCGACGGGGCGCAAGCCGAAACTAGACGGCTTCGCCACCGCTGTATCGTCACCGATAAGCTCGTACATATTTTCGCTCTTTTCGCCGACAAAATCTTTCAGGTGTACAATCGGTGCACGACCGCTGTATTTACGTACATAGGCAGCCGGATCTTCACCACCGACATTGACCCAACAAGTATCCAGTTCGGTCTGCAGTAAATCAGCCGGAATGTTAGCATACATCACGTCCAACGCATAGTCGCCGCCGTCCACACGTACAAATTCAAAATCGTGGTTGTGGTACAACAGAGTGATGCCCTGCTTTTTAGCTTCCTTGGCAATCTCCAGGATGTCACGCAGCGTCTCTTCATACCGAGGATGACCGGGACGACGATCCTCACCAAGCCACGGAATCGCAATATACCGACAGCCGATCAGCTTATATTTGGCAACCTCAGCGGGAATGTCGCTAAGCAGGTCATCAATCGGCACGTGTGCGGAAATCGGGTCAAGACCGATTTCTTCCACCATTGCCTTGACATCTTCGGGTGCATAGCCGTAAAGACCCGCAAATTCCACACCGTCATAGCCCATTTCTTTCAGTGCCATAAGGGTGCCTTTCAGGTCTTTTTCCGCAAAGTCACGCACGGAATACACCTGAATTCCTATGGGAAATTTCTTCACTAAAATCTCCTCCGTTTCGGTATTTTTTACACAAGGAATCGTGTCGCATCTGTTACATAAAATACTTATTTTTTGTGGTCAAAAAGTATTGAAACAAACACCACAATCTATGTGCCAATTACATTGTAACACCGCAGGAAAAGATTTCTATAATATTTTTGACAAAAAATATCATTTTTTTGTCAAAAGAAAACCCGCTCTCTTTTTCAAGAGAACGGGTTAAACGATTATTTAAGCAGTGCTTCCACAGCATCTGCGGCGGGTTCCAAATCTTCACACAGCACCCTTTCGATTTCACCCTGGTCACACAGCTGTGCAACCTTCGTGTCAATCGGCAGACGTGCCAGGATTTTACTGCCCATTTTTTCCACCGCTTCTGCAAGTGCCGTATCGTCACCGAAAACGGAAATCTTCTTGCCGCAATCAGGGCACACCACATGGCTCATATTCTCTACCACACCCAAGATCGGGATGTTGAGCATACCCGCCATTTTATGTGCCTTTTCCACCACCATCTGTACCAGGGACTGCGGTGTGGACACAATCACGTTGCCATCAAGCGGTAAGCTCTGATACACGGTCAGCGGTACATCGCCCGTGCCGGGAGGCATATCGATAAACAAAACGTCCAGCTCGCCCCATACCACATCAGACCAGAACTGTTTCACCGCACCTGCCAAAACAGGACCACGCCACACAACCGGCTGATTCGGGTCTTCCAGCAGCAGATTTACCGACATCACCTTAATATTCATATGGGTCTCGGCAGGCAAAATACCGATTTCGCTGCCTCTGGCTCTACCTGTAATGCCAAATGCTTTCGGAATGGAAGGGCCGGTAATATCCGCATCCAAAATACCGACTTTATAGCCACGGCGTGCCATCAGCACAGCCAGCATCGCCGTGACGGAGGATTTACCGACACCACCTTTACCGCTGCTTACCGCAACCACCTTTTTAATAGCACTGTATGCGTTTGCGGCTTCGTGTAAATCCGCTTCGCTACACTTATTACTGCAAGAGCTGCAATCGTGCGTACATTCACTCATGGATCAGTCATCTTCTTTCTTAGCTTTTTACTCAGCACAGTATATCACACCGTATCCGTTTCGTCAACCGCGTATTACACCTTTTGCCCACCTGCAAACACCGCTTGTATCTGCTGGTTACAGCATACGTCATCCAATACCGCACGCTTCACGGTAAGCAGGTCGTCAAAATCCGCTACACCCGGATCGTCAAACGCAATATGTCCGTTTTCACCAATGCCCATACATGCGATGTCCACGGGATGTGCCTGCAACAAAGCGGCATAGCGTGCCGCCTCAGCTTGTGCATCAACAGCCGAGGCGTTGTTCATCAGCCGCTCGCAATTATACCAATGCTTCAAGGAGGCGTTTGGCGTACCGCCGATGAAATACATACTCGAAAAACGTCTTGTGTTGGCACAGTCACGTATCCAATTGGGTGAAAAGCCCACCCTGGTTGCCGTCGCTTGCGGTTTTAACGAGTACTCCGCTTTTTTTCGTAATTACAAAAAACGATTCGGTCTTCCACCGAAAAGCAAATAAAAAAGAGCACCGTTGGTGCTCTTTTTTAATTTTCATTTCTGCTAAATTCGGAAAGAACAAGGTCAGGGTTATGTTCGGTTGCCCAGGTGATATTCCAGGGGCTGGTGAACAACAGCAGTAGTTTACCGTGAATATCCTGTACCTTTTTGGTGTCTGAGGTAAGATTGAGGGTTTTGGGATCCAAATCCTCATTTTCTACCCAACGGATATACTGATACGGCAGCATATCCATACGGATATCCACCCCATATTCGTTTTTCAGGCGGTATTCCAGCACTTCAAACTGCAAGGTACCCACAACACCCACAATAACCTCTTCGAAACCCGCACCTGGCTCCTGGAAAATCTGAATGGCACCCTCCTGTGCAATCTGCGTAGTACCTTTCACAAACTGCTTACGTTTCATGGTGTCCTTTTGCCGCACCAGTGCAAAATGTTCGGGAGCAAAGGTGGGAATGCCTTCATATCGGAACTTCTTACCCGGCATACTGATAGTATCACCAATAGAGAAAATACCGGGATCAAACACACCGATAATATCCCCCGCATACGCTTCTTCGACAACCTCACGGTCCTGAGCCATCAGCTGCTGCGGCTGGCTCAGTCGCTGTTTGCGGTCGCCCTGCACGTGATATACTTCAATGCCTTTTTCAAACTTACCCGAGCAGATACGCATAAATGCGATTCTATCACGGTGTGCTTTATTCATATTCGCCTGAATTTTGAATACAAAAGCGGAAAAGTCGGGACAGAACGGATCAATTTCTCCAACATCCGATTTGCGAGGCAGCGGCGAGCTTGTCATTTTCAGGAAGGACTCAAGGAACGGTTCTACACCGAAGTTGGTCAATGCAGAGCCGAAGAAAACAGGAGACAGACGGCCGTTTTGCACCGCATCCATATCAAACTCACTACCCGCACCGTCCAGCAATTCTACATCGTCACACAGCTGACTGTACAGTGTGTCACCAAGACGTGCGGCAGTATCCGCATCATCCAACGAAAGCATATCGGTATACACCTCGTGCTGTCCGTTGCCGTTGGCAGTAAACGCCAGAATCTTCTCGCTCTTGCGGTCATACACGCCCTTAAAATCTCTACCCGAGCCGATAGGCCAGTTGATAGGATAGGTTTCAATGCCGAGTACGTTTTCGATTTCTTCCATCAGTTCATAGGGATCACGTGCTTCACGGTCCATTTTGTTTACAAAGGTAAAAATCGGGATGTTACGCAAAAGGCAAACCTTAAACAGCTTAATGGTCTGTTTCTCAACACCTTTGGATGCGTCAATCACCATAACGGCAGAGTCCGCAGCCATCAGTGTACGGTAAGTGTCTTCCGAGAAATCCTCGTGACCGGGGGTGTCCAGAATATTGATGCAATAGCCGTCATATTCAAACTGCAACACCGAAGAGGTCACCGAAATACCTCTTTGCTTTTCAATTTCCATCCAGTCGGAAACGGCATGCTTCATAGAGCGTTTACCCTTAACCATACCTGCAGACTGAATCGCGCCGCCGTATAACAGCAGTTTTTCGGTCAACGTAGTTTTACCTGCGTCGGGGTGGGATATAATCGCAAAGGTGCGTCGGCGATTAATTTCATCGCGAAGATTCATCATTTCAGACAACGTTATTTTCCTCCCAAGAGTACTTAAAAATCAATCTCAATCATTGTACCCTATTTACAGAAAATAATCAACTGTTTTTTGACAGGTGAACCAAATGTGCGATGCCGGGAATGCTTTCCCCTTGCTGAGATGTTGTGGGAGACATCAAAGCACCCGTACCCACAAACAGCACGTCCTTCCACACACCTGCTTCCATCTGTCGCAGCACATACGAACACAGCACCGCCGCCGAGCAGCCACAGCCGGAGCCGCCTGCGTGTACATCCTGGGCTTGGCGGTCATAAATCATCAATCCGCCGTCATTATGACGGTCACCGAGAGAAATCCCCTGTTTCTTTAACAGTGTATGCAGCATTTCACTGCCTACAGCCCCGAGGTCACCTGTCATAATCAAATCATACTCTTTTGGCGTGGTATGCGTGTCCTGTAAAAAGCGATAAATGGTATCCGCTGCAGCAGGTGCCATTGCCGCGCCCATATTATTGGTATCGGTCACGCCAAGGTCCACCTGTCTGCCCGCCATCACTTCGGTAATGTGCACACCTTTTCCCATACCTACGACAGCCGCACCCGCACCCGTCACCGTCCATTGTGCGGTGGGTGTTCGTTGGCCGCCATATTCCAGCGGAAACCGAAACTGACGCTCCGCCGTACAAAAATGTGAAGACGTTACCGCACAGCACAAGTCCGCCGCACCGCTATCCACAAAAATTGCTGCCATAGACAAGGTTTGTGCCATGGTAGAGCAGGCCCCGAACTGTCCGTACAGCGGAATATCCAGCTCCCGCAGACCGAACGTGGAAGCCGTGCATTGATTCAGCAGGTCACCCGCAAAAAGATGCTGCACCTGTGACGGAGACAGCCCCGCTTTATGAATTGCGCGGGTCGCCGCCTCTCTCTGCAGCAAGCTTTCGGCTTTTTCCCACGTTTTCTCTCCTAACGTGGTATCGGTAAACACATGATCGAAGGCGTTTTTCAGAGGCCCCTCCCCCTCTTTTTTGCCAACCACGGCGGCATAGCCCAGCACCGAAGGACGATTGGACAATTGAATGGTAAACTCACCTTTACGTTCAGGCATACTGTTACTCCTTTGACTTGTTTTGTGTAGTATGCCCACTTCTTAAAAATATATAAGAAAAGGCGGATTCTTTACGAACCCGCCGCTTCTTTATTTACGCTTTCTGTTTGAGGGCTTTTTTCGTTTGCCTCTTATTTTAATGATAAACAGATATACGGCGGTTGCAATTACGGCAAAGGCCGCAACACAAGCCACACTCCACCAGAAGGTATCGACAACGCCCAAATATCGCTGTACCAAGGCAACAATGCCGCCAAGCAGAATAGAAGCACCTTCAATCCAAGCCAAAATATACAAGATGAAGTTCATACGGTCTGCTGACTTTTGCTCTTCTATATCGCTGTGCAGTTGCACATAGCGGTCCAGGAACTGTTGGTTGCGGTAATATTCTTCCAACGCCTCGCTAATGCCGAACGAATGAATAACCTCGTCCGCTTCTAACTGCGAGCCCGGATATTTGAATATATCACTGCGCCAAAACTTGACGGTTTTACCAAACTCCATATACAGTTCTTCAATTTCCGCGAGTGTGATACCGTCTTTTTCGCAAAGCTCTTCCGCTACATGGCGGTTGGTTCGCACCACCGCCGTATTCTGCAGCAGTACCACCTCTGCAATAAACAATTCGGAGGTTTCGTCGTCCAGGCGCTCTGCAAAATCATCAGAATATTCCTTGAACACAAATGCAATAACCGAACGGGAAATATAGGAATCGTAATAATCGTAATACGCACGTGGCCGCAAAAACGTTTCCAAGCGTTCGGGTCGAATCTGATAATCAATGGCCGCACTGACATACGTCTCGCCCGCCAGCAAATACCCCAATTCCGTACGGCTCTTAGGATGCTCAGACAAGCATACAACGCACTTGGATTCGCCGTACAGCTTCAACGAAAAATGCTTTTGCATATATGCCGCTATCGGCACCAATGTGCCGTCATCCAGCAGAAAGTCCATATGTTCAGTGGACATCTGATCGATAAGCTGGGTCGGAATATAGCGGTTATCGGGCAGTGCAACCGTCACAATATAAATGCCTGTTTGCTCGTGTGCCGTCACAAACAGATGTACCTTCTCCACAGCATGCAACACACGCTTCTTTTCCCGTTGACTATCCGTTATATCATAGTCCTCCGAGTAGAAATACTGTTTGCCGCTTTCCTCGTCTTCGAGAAAATCAAAATCAAAGGTAGGGATTTCGGTCTCTTCCTCCGCCCCTAAATCGTAGTTGTCATCGTAACACGCAAGGCGGAACTCACCGAGATACACCCTTTGTAATTCCTTGCAATCCAAAATATTGCATTCATATTCCACGTGGTGATTGAGCAACTTGCGATATACATCGGGATAGCTATATTCCTCTACTGCGGGCTGCTGTGCCTGCAGCTTCTTTAACACGTGCTGTGCACCGGCCTGAACCGTCATAGGCAGGAAAAAGAAAATATCGTTGTCGTATGTTTTTTCATACGACACCAATCCCTTGCTCAACAGGCGTTCCACCTGCGGACGAGTGGCACGATGATACTGATAACCGCCTTCCACGTCCTTTTCATAAACTGCATGCAGTCGACGCAAGAACGAAGCACCGCCACCCGACACCGCCGAGCCGCTGATGCTGTCTATACGATACCCCGCCTCTTCTTTTTCACGCAGAAAAGAGAGAAAGCTCTTGGCAAGCAACTTTACCGTACCGCCGCCCTGGTATTTCGGCTTTACGGCAATAGAAAGGATAAACAGGTGATGCCCCTGTCCCTCGCACCAATCCACAATTTCTTCAGGTGTGATGTCATCATCACGCATAGCGGTGCTTTCCGGATCTGTGAGCTCTTTATACAGTTCTTCGCCCGCTAAAATAAATGTAACGTATCCCGCCAGTTCATCGCCGTCATACGCCAAAATAAACGCATCTTGACATTTGTCATAACGGTCTTTCAGATTTCTGAACGAGCCGCAAAGTTCGGGGGAATACACCGCTTTATCGATAGAAAAAACATCTTTTAATGCTTTTTCCGCGTCTTTGGGATTGTCAAACTCTGTAATTTTCTTATACTCGAGCATCGGTCATCTTTCTTTCTGTCAAACTAACTTAAATTAAGATTTCACGTTTTTCCAAAGCTTAGAATACAGCTCTTCGACTTCTTTGCCAAGATACTTAAGAACGGTTGCCTTCTCGTGTACGCTGTCTTCGGGGAAAATGGCTTTTTCTCCCAAGATTTCCGCATCCAGCGTTTCGGTCAATGCGGCATTCGGGGTAGAATAGTAAATGTACTCAAAGTTCATAGCCGCAACATCTACACGGCACAGAAAATCAAGGAACTGCTCCGCATAGGTTTTATTCATTGCGTTTTTCGGAATGGCAAAGGCATCCATCCAGACGCAAGTACCTTCTTCGGGAACCGAAAAAGCCAAATCGGGATTGTTTTGGAAAGCCAGATATGCTTCGCCGTTATAAATTACCGCAAGGTCTGCGTTCCCCGATTCAATTTTCACACGTGCCGCTTCATCCAGCAAATATGCCTGTACATCCTTTTTCTGCTGCTTCAACAGATTGGATGCGGCTTCCAATTGTGCTTTATCGGTCGTGTTGGGGTCATATCCCAACGTTTTCAAAGCTACAAAAAACGCATCACGTTCGCTGTTAGGCATGATCAAGCGACCCGCGTATTTGCCGTTAAACAACGTATCCCACGTTTTGACGTCTTCCGCTTTTACCGTTTCTGTATTGTACAAAATACCCACCGTACCCCAAAAATGCGGTACAGTATATTTCAACTCGGCATCAAAAGCTTTTGCCGCTTTTTGCTGGTTTTCACCGATGTTGGCAAAATTTTTGACATTTTCAAAATCAATCGGTGCCAGACGATCTTCGGCAATCAGCTTTTCCAACATATAGTCGGACGAACAGATAAGATCATACGACACAGACCCGGACACAAACTTCGCATACATATCTTCCGGTGCGGCATATTCATCTACCACAACCTCGATACCGTATTCTTCTTCAAACAGGTCATATACTTCCGGATCGATATAATCCCCATAGTTAAAGAGATACAATTTTTCAGAGGAGGAACACCCCGTAAACGGCACGCAGAAAAGCGATACCAAAAACAAAAGACATACGAGTTTAGCAACAGTTTTCAAAGTGAAAACCCCCTTTCAAGAATCAGCGCCGTTCTTTTTTCGGCTGTTCATTCAGTTTATCCGCACGCATATTGACAATCTGCATAACCAGAATCAGTCCCAGGACGGCAATGAACATCAAAGCCGCCAATGCATAATATTCGGGCAGGATGCCGCGAATGCGGTTGGTGTAAATCAAGGTGGACAAGGTGTTGACACCACGTCCCTTGGTGAAATACGTAATAGTAAAGTCATCAAACGAGATGGTCAGTGCCAACAAAAAGCCGGTTAACACGCCGGGTGCAATATCCGGCAATACCACCTTGCGAAATGCCTTCATAGGAGAAGCACCGAGGTCCAATGCAGCATGATATACACTCACATCAAACTGCGACAGCTTCGGGTATACGTTCAAAACCACATACGGCAAAATCAAGGTGATATGCGAAATGAGCAAGGTTGCTTCGTTCATTCTGCCCACTATAGCAGCGAAAAAAAGCATCAGCGATACACCCGTTACAATATCCGCATTAAGAAGCGGGATATTCGCTACAGAGGTAATCACTTTTTGGGTCTTTTTCCGCATAGCCAGCAGACCGACACAAGCCAGCGTGCCGAGCAAGGTAGCCAGTGCCGCCGCAACCACACCGAGTACCAACGTGGTCATCAGCGCTTCCATAATGGCTTCGTTTTCAAACAGTGCGATGTATTTTCTGAAAGAAAAACCGCCCCATTCGTATGAGGAATTGGAATTGTTGAAGGACAAGCCGATCATCAGTGCCACGGGGAAATACAACAGCACAAAAATAAGGGCGATGTATACCGTGCGGAAAACAGGAGATGCCTTTTTCATAACAGCACGGCACCCCCTTCCGTCTCAGCGTCGCCACCGGTCAAAAGGGAACTGATAATGGTAAAGGCCATCAGTATCAGTGCAAGGCCGGACCCCGCATAGTAGTGTCCCTTGGTGAAGCTCATCTCCACTACGTTGCCAATCAGCATAATCTTACCGCCGCCCAGCATTTCCGCAATAGCAAAATCGGAAATAGCAGGAACAAACACCATGGTGATACCACTCACAAGACCCGGCAGGGACAGCGGAAAGCTCACCTTAAAGAAGGTGCGTACCGTACCCGCTCCCAAATCCTTGGAAGCATTGACAAGGTCGGGGTCAATACGTGAAACGGTATTATAAATAGGCAACAGCATAAACGGAAAATAGTCATACACCATGCCGATGAGGATAGCGCCAAAGGTATTGGCAACGTGCATTTTACCCAGTCCTAACGAGGACAGCAAGAAGTTAATAATGCCGTTGTCCTCCAAAATGACGTTGATTGCCACCATCTGCAGCATAAAGTTCATCCACATCGGCAGAATGAACAGAAAGATAAATACTCTCTGCTTTTTCGCACCAAGCTTTGCCAGACACACCGCCAGCGGATATGCCAGCGACAAACAGATAGCGGTTGCCAAAAATGCAAGCAGCAGCGTATATCCCGCCGCTTTCAGATTCGCACTGTCGGTAACGGCACCGACAATGTTATCAAACGTAAACTTGCCTGTGGCTGTTGTAAAGGCATAGTACACAATGGTGATCAGCGGAATCACAATAAAGCCCACAATCCATACAAGGTACGGACCGGACAGCCACATACTTTTCTTATTCGTCAACACTTGCCGCCTCCTCATCTTCGGAACGCGGCTTATGCATAATCTGGATGTTTTCCGGCTCTACGTAAATACCAACCTCGGTGCCTACCGGCTCCATTTTGGTGCTGTGGACAAGCCACTCATAGCCGTGTGCCAGCACATCCATTTCATAATGCACACCCTTGAATATGACCGAGGTGACAACACCCTTCATTTCACTCTTTTCGGGAGCTGTCAGGATAACGTCCTCGGGGCGGATAACTACGTCAACAGGGGTGTCGTTACCAAAGCCCGTATCAACGCAGGGGAAATTCACACCGAAAATGTTCACAAGACAATCCCGTACCATGATGCCGTCCATAATATTACTGTCACCGATAAAGTCGGCAACAAACGCATTTTTCGGCTCGTTATATATATCCTCAGGCGTACCTATCTGCTGAATAATACCCTGGTTCATAATGGCAATAGTGTCCGAAAGGGTCAATGCCTCTTCCTGGTCATGGGTAACGTAGATAAAGGTAATACCCGCCTGCTTGTGTATATTTTTCAACTCATACTGCATATCCTGACGCATCTTGAAATCCAATGCGCCAAGCGGCTCGTCCAGCAACAACACACGCGGCTTATTCACCAACGCGCGTGCAATCGCAATACGCTGCTGCTGACCGCCCGACAAAGAGGTGACAGAACGCTTCTCAAAGCCGGAAAGACCGACTAAAGACAGCATCTCCCCTACCTGATTTCTGATTTCGCTTTCGGGCGTGTTTTTAATCCGCAGACCGAACGCAATATTTTCAAAGACGTTCATGTGCGGAAACAGTGCATATTTCTGGAACACAGTGTTCAGCTGACGTTTGTTAGGCGGCAGATTGGTAATATCCTTGCCGTCAAAAATCACCTTACCTGTGTCGGGGGTAACAAACCCGCCGATAATTCTAAGCGTCGTGGTTTTTCCACATCCCGACGGACCGAGCAGTGTAATAAACTCGTTATCTAAAATGTATAAATCGAGATTTTTCAGTACCTGTTCCTGGCCGTAGGACTTAGTAACACCCACCAATTCTATCAGTTTTTCTTTTCTCATTTACCATAAATACTCCTTAAACCCCGTATTTCGTGACTTCTGTATTTCTATGACAATGTAATTTTGTGAGGGATACACTGCCATTTTACAAAATTCGCGGAAAATCACAGCGTATATTATAGCAAAGACGCCATAAAAATGCAATAGATTTACATAATTATACTCAATAGATTTTTTTGGATTTTTCTTGTGTGTGCATTGACAAGTCGTACAACATATTGTATACTGTATACGAAGCTTTTACATAACTGACGGAATTGCGGAGCACCGCAAGGG
>JAZNXY010000112.1:0-2146 GCA_045594105.1 Acutalibacteraceae bacterium
AAGTCAGGAATCTGCCGACAGGGCAGTTGCAAAGCTGAAGGAAAAATATCCCGACAGCATTGTGGACGGCATCAGTCCCGACCTTTCAAACCTTGAAGCAGTAAAAGAAGCGTTTATGTTTACCAGCATCAAATACGGCTGTGTGGATATCCTTGTAAACAACGCAGGCATGAGCGAAAGCACACCGTTTACCGAATATACCGAAGAAATGTTTGACAAGGTGATGGACCTCAATGTAAAAGGCGTTTTCAATGCCACAAGGGCAGCAATTGACTGCATGGTGGCAAAGGGCGGCGGGGTTATCCTGTCCACCTCATCAATGGTCAGCATTTCGGGACAGCCAAGCGGATTTGCATATCCTGCAAGCAAATTTGCAGTCAACGGTATGACAGTTTCCCTTGCGAGAGAGCTTGGTCCAAAAAACATCCGCGTAAACGCAGTTGCACCGGGCATAATTGAAACCGATATGATGAAAGCGGTACCGCAGGAGGTTATCCGTCCGCTTATCGAAAAAGTTCCTCTGCGCCGCATAGGCAGACCGGAGGATATCGCAAATGCTTTTGTGTTCCTCGCATCTGATGAAGCAAGCTACATCACAGGTGTGGTGCTCAGCGTTGACGGTATGGCAAGGACTTAGGTGATGTAATCACTTTAAAAAAATATAATACAGATTATAATGAAAACATAGAAAACAGGAAAGAACGGAAAGGGGATACATTTATGGCAGCATTGAATATAGACAGAAACAGACTGGAACAGCTTATAAACGGTGAAAAACCTGTCCTTGTGGACTTCTGGGCACCGTGGTGCGGTTACTGCCGCAGAATCGGCCCTGTTTTTGACAAGGTGGCAGACCAGTACAGCGATGTACTGGAAGTGGTAAAAATCAATGTGGATGAGGACGGCGGACTGTCCGATGAAATGGGAATAGAAATTATCCCTACACTTGTTCTTTTCAAAGACGGAAAAGCGGTTGCTTCGGTGACAAATCCACCATCCAAAGCTGCAATCGACAGCTTTATTGCACAAAATATGGCATAGGAGGCATACACAATGGCTAATGTTTATGATATGCTGGTTATCGGCGGCGGTCCGGGCGGTTACACCGCGGCATTGTACGCCGCAAGGGCAGGGCTTTCTGTGGCCGTGCTGGAAAAACTTTCCGCGGGCGGCCAGATGGCACTGACCACACAGATAGATAATTATCCGGGGTTTGAAGAGGGCGTTGACGGTTTTGACCTTGCTGCAAAGATGCAACAGCAGGCAGAACGCTTTGGCGCAGTCACCGAATATGCCGAGGTTTATACAACGGACCTTGCCGCAAATCCCAAGGTTATAAACACAAGTGAGGGCGAATATTTTGGCAGAACTGTGGTTATTGCCACAGGGGCAAACCCAAGGGAACTTGGCCTGCCAAACGAGCAGTCCCTTGTTGGCCGCGGTGTTGCGTACTGTGCAGCCTGCGACGGTATGTTCTACAAGGGCAAAACCGTTGTGGTTGTTGGCGGCGGCAACAGTGCGGCAGCAGATGCACTGCTTTTGAGCCGTGTGGCAAAAAAGGTTATTGTTGTGCACCGCCGTGATACTCTCCGTGCAACAAAAATTTATCACCAGCCGCTGATGAATGCACAGAATGTGGAATTCTGCTGGAACAGCACTGTAAAGGAAATTCTCCACGGCGAAAAAGTGAGCGGTGTTGTTCTGAAAGATGTAAACACAGGTGAAGAAAAACAGATAGACTGTGACGGCGTGTTTGTAAGCATCGGCCGCAAGCCTGCAACGGAACTTGTGGCAGGGCAGATATCCCTTGATGCAGGGGGCTACATCACAGCTGACGAAACCACAAAAACCGAAATCGGCGGCGTGTTTGCAGTGGGCGATGTGCGCACAAAACTGCTGCGTCAGGTTGTAACCGCTGTGGCGGACGGCGCTGTGGCAGCCCATATGGCAGAAGAATATCTGGCAGAAAATTAAGAACGGTACTCCATAAAAACGGCATACAGATAAGAAAACATAAATATCCGCCATATCATATAACAATGGTATGGCGGATACATTTTGTCTGTTTTTACAGAAAAAGAGGTGCTGGAAGGAGAAAACACGCAGCACTACTTTGTGTAATGCAAGTGCTTTCGACGCTGCAGCA
>JAZNXY010000113.1:0-12714 GCA_045594105.1 Acutalibacteraceae bacterium
GATGTATCAAACGACTCGACCCATATTGCAAACATAAACCCTTACCGTTACAAGGGGTATTACTACGACTCCGAGACAGGGTTCTATTATGTATCCAGCCGTTATTATGATCCTGAGATCGGTCGGTGGATAAATGCAGACAATCAAATAGCAGGTGTCGGCGGAGAAGTCTTGGGATACAATATGTTTGCCTATTGTATGAACAATCCTGTGAACATGAGCGATCCTTCCGGCAACTGGCCTAAATGGGCAACTAAACTTGTCGTAGCCGTAGCAGTTGTTGCCGTTGTAGCAGTTGAAGCTGCGGTTACAGTAGCAACCGCTGGAGCTGGAACTGCAATAGCAGCAGTTGCTGTTGGAGCGGCAAAAGGTGCTGCAATAGGATTTGCTGTAGGTGCCGCCACTGGAGCAGCAGGTGGTGCAATAAGTCACCGAATATCAACAGGTAGTTGGGATGGTGCTGGAGAAGCTGCTTTGAATGGTATGGCTAACGGTGCATTATCTGGAGCAGTTAGTGGTGCAATAACAGGTGGAATAACGGGTGGCATAAGTTATAATTCGGGAGCAACTTCGGCAGGAAAAGGCTTTGATACCTACAGACAATTAAAAAACGAAATAGGCTCGCCAGGAGCAGGAAATGAATGGCATCATATTGTAGAGCAAAGCCAAATTGCAAAGTCAGGTTTTAGCCCACAGATGATTCAAAACACAAATAATATTATGTCTATTAGCAAAACGACACACCGAGCAATAAGTGGCTACTATTCCAGTGTACAGCCTTTTACGAATGGAATGATTGTACGAAATTGGCTTGCTGGACAAAGTTTTAGCGCACAGTATGAATTTGGTATTAACGTTATTAAGATGTTTATGTGAGGTGTGTATATGAAAGATTATTATAATTTATTTGTAGAATTATCGTTGCAACAGTGTACTAAAAATGACTATGCGAATAAACTCAAAGTTAAAAAACACAATGAAGCTTCTAAAAAGCTTAAAAAGTTGCAAGATGAAATGAAGCAGAATGTGAGCGAAGATGTATTGTATCTGCTGCTTAATCACGAAGATGATAGAGTAAAAGTTAATGCTGCTTCTTTCTGTTTACAGTCAGAGATTCTTATTGACCAAGCCGTTCTTACATTGAAAAAAATAATTGATGTTTCGGACGATTCAACAATCTGTTTTTCAGCAAAAATGTTATTGCAAAAACACTAAAGATTAATACCAGCAAGCATCGCCTTTTGGGGACAAAAGGCGATGCTTGCTGGTACACAGGAACACAGGGGACGGTTCTCTTGTGTTCTTGAAAATCTCCTATGATTTTTTTATCATCACATTATAACAAATTACATCTTTATTTGCAGTAAAGACAAAAATCCGCCCGATTTCTTCGGGCGGATTTTTTGGGGTTTGGTTATGAATTATTTCATATCCTTGATAGCAGCCTGTGCTGCAGCCAGACGTGCGATCGGCACGCGGAAGGGCGAGCAGGACACGTAATCGAGACCGATCTTGTGGCAGAATTCCACAGATACAGGGTCGCCGCCGTGTTCGCCGCAGATACCGCAGTGGATTTCCGGACGGGTAGCTTTACCGAGGGAAACAGCCATTTCCATCAATTTACCAACACCGGTCTGGTCGAGTTTTGCGAAGGGATCGTTCTCGTAGATCTTGGTGTCATAGTAAGCGGTGAGGAACTTGCCTGCGTCGTCACGGGAGAAGCCGAAGGTCATCTGGGTCAGGTCGTTGGTACCGAAGCAGAAGAATTCAGCTTCCTTCGCAATGTCGTCAGCGGTCAAGCACGCACGCGGGATTTCCATCATGGTACCCACTTCGTATTTGAGCTCTACGCCGGCAGCAGCGATTTCCGCATCAGCGGTAGCCACAACAACGTTTTTCACGAATTTCATTTCCTTCACTTCGCCGGTGAGAGGAATCATGATTTCGGGAACGATGTTCCAATCGGGATGTGCTTTCTTCACATTGATCGCAGCACGGATAACAGCAGAGGTCTGCATCTTTGCGATTTCGGGATAGGTAACAGCCAGACGGCAGCCACGGTGACCCATCATCGGGTTGAACTCGTGCAAGGAAGCAATGAGGTTTTTGATGTCAGCAACAGTTTTGCCCTGTGCTTTTGCGAGCGCTTCGATGTCGGCCTCTTCGGTGGGCACGAACTCGTGCAGCGGTGGATCGAGGAAGCGGATGCAAACAGGATTGCCTTCGAGAGCTTCGTACAGTTTCTCGAAGTCGCCCTGCTGGTAGGGAAGAATCTTAGCAAGAGCAGCTTCACGCTCTTCAACGGTATCAGCACAGATCATTTCACGGAAAGCAGCGATTCTTTCAGCTTCGAAGAACATGTGCTCGGTACGGCAAAGGCCGATACCTTCAGCACCGAGTTCACGTGCTTTCTTTGCGTCAGCGGGGGTGTCAGCATTGGTGCGAACCTTCAGAGTACGGAACTCGTCAGCCCAATCCATGATGCGGCCAAACTCGCCTGCGATTTCAGCATCAACGGTGGGGATGATGCCGTCGTAGATGTTACCGGTGGAGCCGTCGATGGAGATATAATCGCCTTCAACGTATACTTTGCCGGCCAGTTCGAACTTCTTGTTCTCTTCGTCCATTTTGATGTCACCGCAACCGGATACACAGCAGGTACCCATACCACGGGCAACAACAGCTGCGTGGGAGGTCATACCGCCGCGAACGGTCAGGATGCCCTGAGAAGCTTTCATACCGGTGATATCTTCGGGAGAGGTTTCCAGACGAACGAGGATAACCTTTTCGCCACGGTTGTTCCATTCTTCAGCGTCTTCAGCGGTGAACACAACTTTACCGCAAGCAGCACCGGGAGAAGCACCAAGACCTTTACCTGCGGGAGTAGCAGCTTTCAGAGCTTTTACGTCGAACTGCGGATGCAGGAGGGTGTCGAGGTTACGGGGATCGATCATAGCAACGGCCTGTTTCTTGTCGATCATGCCTTCGTCTACGAGGTCACAAGCGATTTTGAGAGCCGCTTTTGCGGTACGTTTGCCGTTACGGGTCTGCAGCATATAGAGTTTGCCGTCTTCAACGGTGAATTCCATATCCTGCATATCACGGTAATGATCTTCGAGGATAGCGCAAACTTTCTTAAACTCTTCGAAAGCAGCGGGGAACTTTTCAGCCATTTCAGCGATCGGCATGGGGGTACGCACGCCGGCAACAACGTCTTCGCCCTGTGCGTTGGTGAGGAACTCACCCATAAGGCCGGGTTCGCCGGTAGCGGGGTCACGGGTAAACGCAACACCGGTGCCGCAGTTGTCGCCCATGTTACCGAATGCCATCATCTGTACGTTAACAGCGGTACCCCAGGAATACGGAATATCGTTGTCACGACGGTATACGTTAGCACGCGGGTTGTCCCAGGAACGGAACACAGCTTCCACAGCACCCATCAACTGTTCTTTGGGATCGGAGGGGAAGTCTACGCCGAGCTTTGCTTTGTATTCGGCTTTGAACTGGCGAGCCAATTCTTTGAGGTCTTCAGCGGTCAGGTCTACGTCCTGGGTCACGCCTTTTGCTTCTTTCATCTTGTCGATGAGTTCTTCGAAGTACTTCTTACCGACTTCCATAACAACGTCGGAGTACATCTGGATAAAACGACGGTAGCAGTCGTAAGCCCAACGAGCATTGCCGGATTTGGCAGCCATGGTTTCTACTACGTCTTCGTTAAGACCGAGGTTCAGGATGGTATCCATCATACCGGGCATGGAAGCACGGGCACCGGAACGAACGGAAACGAGAAGCGGATTCTCTTTGTCGCCGAACTTTTTGCCGGTAACGCCTTCCATTTTTACGATGTATTCCATAATCTGTGCCTGGATATCATCGTTGATTTTGCGGCCGTCCTCGTAGTACTGCGTACAAGCTTCGGTGGTTACAGTGAAGCCCTGGGGAACAGGAAGACCGATTTTGGTCATTTCTGCCAGGTTAGCACCCTTACCGCCAAGCAGTTCGCGCATGGACGCATCGCCTTCGCTGAAGAGATAAACAAACTTGTGACTCATAAGTCAACCTCCTAAAAAATATTTTACAACGTCATGTTATCGTGAACTCTAAAAGGGCGCACGATACCGCCTAATATTATAACAGAGATTTTTTGCTTTTTCCAGTATTTTTATGAAAAAAACCTACATTTTTATAACTATTGTATATTTGCACAAGTTTTTTCCTGTTTTAGAGTCTTGTATGGTAAAAAAGTCGTCAGTTTTCTCTTGCAAAGCTGTTGTTTTGCTGTATAATGATAATGAGAAAAAATTTCTTTTCGGAGATGCTTATGTTTTTTAAAAAATCCAAACCGTCCGGACCTGTGGACTGCCTGATAGTCGGTCTCGGTAATCCCGGCATAAAATATGAAAATACCCGGCACAATGCCGGGTTTATCGCACTGGACGCTTTGGCGAAGGATTTGGGCGTGAAGGTGGATCGTGTGCGTTTTCGTGCGTATTGCGGAGAGGGTAACATCGGGGAGAAGCGTGTACTGCTGATGAAGCCGCAAACCTTTATGAATAACAGCGGCGAAGCGGTCAGAGAAGCGATGCAGTTTTATAAACTGACCCCCGACAGAGTGTTGCTGCTTTTTGATGATGTTTCGCTGCCCGTGGGCGGCTTGCGTGTGCGTCGCAACGGCAGTGCAGGTGGCCAAAACGGTGTGAAAAGTATTATTACCGTTTGCGGAAGTGACGCTTTCCCTCGTGTGAAGCTCGGTATCGGTGCAAAACCGCATCCTGATTATAATTTGGCGGACTGGGTACTGTCCCGTTTCACTAAGGACGAGATGAAGGTAGTGCAGGAAACGGCAGAAAAAGCCGTCGGGGCCGCAAAACTCATTGTTGAAGGCAATATCGATGAGGCCATGAACCGTTATTCGCATTAAAAGGAGTGCTATATGCGATTGTTTGAAGCCGGCTTGTTAAAAATGCCGGTGTTTTCGGCGTTACAAAAGGATATTCGTGCCAACCGCCTGCCCGTAGCTGTAACAGGTCTTGGGCATATCCACAAAGCAGTATGGATACACGCTCTGCGTGGTATGATTAACCGTCGTGCAGTGGTATTGGTGGCAGACGAAGCAGAAGCGACCCGCTTGCAAGAGGACCTCACGGCCCTCGGTGAGCGGGTATTGTTGCTGCCTGCAAGAGATCTTTCTCTGCGTCGTGTGGAATCCACCTCACGAGAATATGAACAGATGCGTCTTGCCGCACTGACAACCATGGCAGAGGGTGGGTACGACTGTGTGATAGCGGGGGTGGACGCCGCTATACAGTATACGTTACCGCCCGAAACCCTGCTGGAACGCACTCTTGACATAACGGCGGGTGCGCCTTTGCCCGTGAAGGATATTGCTGCTGCTTTGTCCGCAGCAGGATATGAACGTGCCGAGCAGATTGAAGGTGCGGGACAGTTTGCTGTCCGTGGCGGTATCGTAGATGTATATCCCGCCGCCGCACCGCACCCCGTACGTATTGAGCTGTGGGGCGATACGGTGGATACCATTGCGTATTTTGACCGCTTTACCCAACGCCGTACCGAACAGCTCGACGGCATTGCCGTACCGCCTGCGGCAGAAATCATGTACGATGACCCGTTGGCTCTTGCACAACAGCTTGAAGAGCTGGCCGCCTCCTTAAAAGGCAAAGCGGCACCGTTGCAAAAAGAACATTTGCAAAAAGATATAGAGCGGTTACGTGGCGGCAGATTACCTGCCTCCATGGATAAATACATTCCGCTGATTTACGAAACGCCCGCTACGTTATTTGATTATTGCGGTGACAGTTTGCTGTTTGTTTCCGAGATCGGTAAAATTCGGGAACGCTCCCGCACCTTCCATTGGCAGCTGCAGGAGGATATCAAGGGGTTGACCGAAGAAGGCGAGCTGTGTAAAGGTCTTACTGCATTTGCTTTGCCGCAGGACACCTTACAGCTGCGCTTGCAGCAGCGTGGTGCGGTTATTATGGATGCTTTCGCAGGCGGTCTTTGGGATATACAGGTGAAAGCACTGTATAATGCTACCGTGCGACAACTGCCCGTGTGGTCGGGCGGTCTGGATATTCTCAAGGAGGATTTGTTCGACCTTTTGGCACGTGGTATGGCGTGTGTGGTTCTGTGCGGCAGTGAAGAAAAAACCGCCGCAGTATTGGCGGAGGATCTGCAAAAGGTGGGTATCCCTGCTATATTTGCCAAATCCCCCGACCAACCGATTAAAGGGCAGGTGCTGGTGCTCAATGGCGGTATTTCCGCAGGTGCGGAGTTCCCCGAGGCGGGTTTTGCTGTGATTACCCGTGGCAGAGCATCTGCCGCCCGCAAAAAGCCATGTCGTGTACACAAAAACAAAGGTGCCGAAATACACAGCTTATCTGAACTGACGATTGGTGACTACGTGGTACATTCCGCACACGGTATCGGTATTTACGAAGGGGTCCACCGTCTGGATTTACAGGGTGTTATCAAGGACTACATCAAAATACGGTACGATAAGGGTGACCTTTTGTATGTGCCGGTCACACAAATGGATCTGGTATCCAAATACATCGGTACGAAGGAAGATGCTACCGTAAAGCTGCACCGTCTGGGCGGGCAGGAATGGCAGAAAGCCAAGACACGTGTGCGAACGGTGGTAAAGGATATTGCCAAGCAGCTGATTGCGTTGTACAGCACCCGTATGGCGACCAAAGGATATGCGTTTGATCCCGACGGTGAATGGCAGTACGATTTTGAACGGCATTTTGAATACGAAGAAACGGATGACCAGCTGCGTTGTATTGATGAAATTAAAGCAGATATGGAACGTCCCGTGCCCATGGACCGCTTACTTTGCGGTGACGTTGGCTTCGGAAAAACCGAAGTGGCATTGCGTGCGGCGTTCAAATGTATTGTGGAAGGCAAGCTGTGTGTGCTGTTGGTGCCGACCACCATTTTGGCATTTCAGCATTACAATACCATTGTGCGTCGCTTCGAAGGATTCCCTGTAGAGATAGAAATGCTGTCTCGTTTTCGCACACCGAAGCAGCAGGCGGCTATTTTAGAGCGGGTGGCGGCCGGTAAAGTGGATATCCTTGTCGGCACCCATCGTATGCTTTCCAAAGACGTGCAGCTCCCCAACCTCGGTTTATTTATTGTGGACGAGGAACAGCGCTTTGGTGTGGCACAGAAGGAACGTATCAAAGAGCTTGCACCGGCCGTCGATGTGCTGACGTTATCGGCTACACCGATTCCACGCACACTCAATATGGCGCTCAGCGGTGTACGTGATATGTCCATTATCGAGGAAGCACCGCAGGATCGTCGTCCTGTACAAACCTATGTGCTGGAGCACGATATGGGTATCATTACGGATGCTATCCGTCGTGAATTACGTCGTGACGGACAGGTGTATTATCTGCATAACCGCGTGGAAAGCATAGAGCGGTGTGCCAGCAGCTTGCAGACACATTTACCCGAGGCACGTATTGCGGTGGCACACGGTAAGATGACCGAAGAACAGTTGTCTGATATCTGGCGGCAGGTGCTGGAACACGAAGTGGATATTTTGGTGTGTACCACTATCATAGAAACGGGTGTGGACATTCCGAACGTCAATACGCTGATTATTGAAAACGCCGATTGCTTCGGTTTGTCTCAGTTGCATCAGCTGCGTGGTCGTGTCGGACGTTCCTCCCGCCGTGCGTTTGCATATCTCACCTTCCGACGTGGTAAAGAATTGACCGAGGTAGCCACAAAGCGGTTGGAAACTATGCGTGATTTTACCGAGTTTGGCGCGGGCTTCAAGATCGCAATGCGGGATATGGAAATCCGTGGTGCAGGTAATATGCTCGGTGCACAGCAGCACGGCCATATGGAAGCAGTGGGCTATGAAATGTACTTGAAGCTGCTTGCCGAAGCGGTAAACGAGCAAAAAGGTCTTGCACCCGCCGCACCCGAAGCGGAATGTCTTATTGACCTGCAGGTTTCCGCACATATTCCCGAAAGCTATATTGCTTCTACTGCAGGACGTCTTGAAATGTACCGTCGTATTGCGGATATCCGTACTATGGAGGATTCGCTTGACGTGTACGACGAGCTGATTGACCGTTACGGCGAACCGCCTGCGGCTGTGCAGGGCTTGATTGATGTGGCACTGCTGCGTAATATGGCGGCGGCACTGCATATCTACGAAGTAAAGCAACAGGGGGATACCTTGCTGCTGTATCAGCATAAGCTCGATATGGAGGCAGGTGCCCGTATGACAGCGGCCCTTAAAGGCCGTGTGATGATTTCCGCAGGTGCAAAACCGTATTTTGCGGTAAAGATCCAAAAGGGGCTGACCGCCTTGGATACCTTGCGTGAGGCGTTGGAAGCGGCTACGTCTGAAAATGAACAACAATAAAAAAACTGCGATGCATTGCATCGCAGTTTTTTGTTTACGGTTTCCAGTTGCCGGCTTTCCATGCGGTATACCACGGGGTGGTATCGGCAGGGTACTGTTTGATATACTCATCGGGATGGATATCCTCATAGATGAAGCCCTGCAGCATCTCCGCTGCATAATCAAGATTGATATACAGTGCCGCACCAAGGTAGGTGGGGAAGTCACGATTGGCAATCTGCATCGCATATCCTTGCGGAATACGTGCTTGCTTAAAGCTGATGCTGCCGGTTAAGATGCCGGACATACCGAGAATATCTCCATAGGTGAGAGAGGTTTCCATGTGTGGCAACAGTGCTTTGATAACGGAGGGATATTTTGTTTTACCCATAGACAATGCTTTGTTAAACAGCTGCTCCATAACATATCTCTGTCGGTCGGTACGACCGTAGTCGTCACGCACACCGCTGCTGGTGCTGACATAACGGATACGGGCGAAAGCCACCGCTTGCGTACCGGAAAGCACCTGCTTGCCTGCTTTTTCAATCTGCAGATTCGGTGTGCCGCTGGTTACCGAAAGCCAACGGATGTGTTTGTTGGCATCCTGACGTTCCGCTTCGGAAATGTCCACCTCAATGCCGCCCATAGCATCAATGATATCTGCCATACCCGCAAAGTTTACGGTGGCGTAATCACGGATGTTGAGATTGAAAATCTGATTGAGAGTTTTAATCGCCAGTTCGGGACCGCCGTATGCGTATGCGGCGTTGATTTTGTTGGCACCGTGCCCTTCAATAGGTGTCAGCATATCACGCATCACCGATGTGATTTTAATGGTGTTGTGTGTTTTATCAATGCTTAAAATCATAATGGAGTCGGAGTTGCCACGTGTACCGCTGATGACGTTACGTGTATCAATGCCGAACAAAGCGATGTTGGTTACATCGGACGAGAGGGTACTGTTAACACCCAGCTCTGCATCCGAAAGGGTATCCAATGCATCGTTGCGGTCGTACTGGAAATACCACAGCACACCTGCCACCGTAGCAAACAAGACACCGATGACGGATAAAAACACGATACTGAAAATGATAAAGCCCTTACGTTTTGCACCTTGTTTCTTTTTTGGGGTGCTTTTTGCGTGAGCAGGGCTTGTCCGTTTTGTTTGTGACAATATAATCACCTCGCAGTATTGTATTATACGACATATTTTAAGAAAAGAAAAGGGATTTTCGAAAAAAACATAAAAATTACAAAAAGAAGCATTGTTTGACGGCATAAGATGTGGTATCATAGCGGTAAAAAGGAGGCGTCAGCATGAAATCGAAGGATATTTGGGTGCGGGATCCGTTTATTTTGCCGTATGAGGGTGCGTACTACTTATATCGCCGCCTGTACGAAGGACAACCGTACGAAAGCTTTTTATGCTACAAATCCTATGATCTCATAGATTGGGAAGAACCGGTTTGTTGTTTTACACCTCCTCAGGATTTTTGGGCGGACGCAGATTTTTGGGCACCTGAGGTACACGTGTTTAACGGTGCCTTCTATATGTTTGCCACCTTCTGCAAAGCAGGCAAAAGGCGTGCAACGCAGATTCTGAAAGCAGATAACCCTGAAGGCCCTTTTATCGTGTGGAGTGAGCCGATAACACCTGAAGATTGGATGTGCCTTGACGGCACCTTGTACGTGGAAGACGGTGTGCCGTACATTGTGTTCTGTCACGAGTGGCTGCAGGTGACAGACGGTGAAATGTGTGTACAGCAGCTGTCCGATGACCTGAAAACGACGGTAGGCGAGCCCAAGCTGCTGTTTTCCGCCTCGCAAAGCCCTCATACAACAAGTGTAAAGGTGGCTGACTTTACAAGCAAAAATGGTTACATCACCGACGGTCCGTTTCTCAAAAAGGCCACTGACGGTAAGCTGCTGATGATCTGGTCAAGCTACGGTACAAACGGGTATATTGAAGCAGTGGCGGTATCCGAAAGCGGCAGTATTCACGGGCCATGGAAGCATTGCGATCGCTTGCTGAGTGACAGAAACGGCGGTCACGGGATGTTGTTTACGGCGTTTGACGGCACAGAATATTTTGTAATGCACGCACCGAACGAACCGCACGGTGCGGAGCGTGCCCGCCTGATGCGGATAGTTGAGATTGGGGAAGACCCTTATTTACAGTTGATAGAGGATTAAAATGACAGCAGTATCTGTACAAGGATTAAGTAAATATTTTGGTGAGCGGTGCTTGTTTGCCGATGTCACCTTCGACGTTGGCGAGCAGGACAGAGTTGGCTTTATCGGCAGTAACGGTTGCGGAAAAACGACACTGTTCCGTATACTGATCGGTGCGGAGACCGCTGATGCCGGGCAGGTTATTCGTGCAAAGGATACCCGCTTTGGTTATATGGAGCAGCATGCTTGCAACGACGACAGCCGTACCTTGTATGAAGAGGTGGAGAGCGTTTTTGCTGACGTGATGGCGGTGGAAGAGGCACTGCAGGCGATAAATGCCGCTGTGGAGCAGGGGCAAACCGACGGAGAGACACTGTCAAGGCAACATACTTTACGGGAACAGTTTGAGGGTATGGGCGGCTTATATTATAAAAACCGTGTGCGTGCAACCCTTTTGGGTCTTGGTTTTACCGAAAGTGCGCTTTCACAGACGGTGTCTTCTTTAAGTGGCGGACAAAAATCAAAAGCGGCAATGGCAAAGCTGCTTTTATCGGATACCAATTTCCTGCTGCTTGACGAACCGACCAACCATTTGGATATTGCGGCAGTGGAATGGCTGGAAGATTTTTTGCGTTCGTATACAGGTGCCGCAATGATTATTTCCCACGACCGTTATTTTTTGGATAAGGTAACCACCCGCACGGTGGAACTGTCCCACGGCAAGGCATACGCATCCAACGGCAGTTACACCGCACATAAGGCGTGGCGTGCGAAGGAGCGTGAGGTAGAGGAAAAGCACTATAAGCATGCTGTGCAGGAAATTCATCGCATCGAGGACAATATTACGCTCTTAAAACAATGGAACAGAGAAAAAAGTGTCCGTACCGCCGAAAGCAAAGAAAAAATGGTAGAGCGGCTGCGTGCGGATCTGGTGACCCCTGAATCCGAGGAGCAGACAGTGCATTTTGCGTTTACCGCAAAAGAAACGGGCGGAAACGAGGTGCTGACCGTCGGTGAATTGTCTAAAGCTTTCGGTGATAATTTGTTGTTCACCAATGTGAGCTTTGGGTTGCATCGTGGTGAAAATGCTTTTATATTGGGGCCGAACGGATGCGGAAAAACCACCCTTTTGAAGATTCTGGACGGACAGCTGGAGGCGGATGACGGCTTTGTGAGATTTGGGTCGAAGGTGTCGGTCGGTTATTACGATCAGGTGCAGGCCAATCTCGACCAAAATAAAACCGTTTTACAGGAATTGTGGGATGCTTATCCGAAAGAAACGGAAACCACTTTGCGTAGTGCGTTGGCGGCATTTTTGTTCCGTGGCGATGCGGTTTTTAAAAGGATTTCAACCTTGAGCGGCGGTGAAAAGGCACGGCTGTTGCTTCTGAAACTGATGCTTGCACAGCATAATCTGTTACTGCTTGACGAGCCGACCAACCACCTGGATATTACCTCCAGGGAAGCATTGGAGGAGGCATTGATGGGGTATACGGGTACGGTGCTGGCGGTATCTCATGACCGTTATTTCATCAACCGTATGGCCACACGTATTTTGCGGCTGACCGAAGTGGGCTGTGATTCGTATACAGGCAACTACGATGCGTATGCGGAGCATTGTCGGCAGACAGCGGAAAAACCGCCAAAAACAGCTCCGACCCAACCTAAAGTGAATACGTATCAGCTGCAGAAGGAGCAGGCGTCTGCCCGTCGTAAGCTGACCACAAAGCTGACCCGCACCGAGCAGGAGATTGCCGTATTGGAGCGAGAGATTGCGGAATTGCAAGCGGCATTAACAACCGAGCAGGTCACAGCGGATTATGAGCAGCTGATGACCTTGACGGCGGAATTGGACGAAAAGCAGCGGGAATTGGATGAAAAGATGCTGCTTTGGGCAGAAATCAGTGAGGAATTAGAGAGCTTGTCGTAAGAAAAAGTAACTTTTTTGAAAAAAGGTCTTGCTTTTTACGAGACGATAGGATATAATAACAAAGCACCGAAAAAAAGCGGTGCTGATATCGCGGGGTGGAGCAGGGGCAGCTCGTCGGGCTCATAACCCGAAGGTCGGAGGTTCGAATCCTCCTCCCGCAACCAAAAAGAGCAGGACACCGTTTCGGTGTCCTGTTCTTTTTTACTGCAAGAGTTGGGTCGGTGCT
>JAZNXY010000114.1:0-2265 GCA_045594105.1 Acutalibacteraceae bacterium
ACATCAACCACCCATTCAAAGTCATGAGGTGCTTTGCGCTCTGCACCGCACACATTACAGGTAGTATCACATACATCATCAAACGTATGGCCGTTCGCCAAGACAGCTGCAAACTCTTCTTTGGTAAACTTTTCAATTGCCAAGTACTGTGCTTGTATACCGTCTTGTGTATGCAATTTGACTCTTACGCCTGCGAGGATCTTGGCGTAAACGTCACCAATGTAGGAAGTTTCGGTCTCTTCATCGTAAATCCAATTTTGCGTTACGATATAATCCACACCTTCCACTTCACCTGCGGCAGGAATGTACGGTGAACCGTCAAAATTGGGATCATCGGGTTGCATTGCATACCGATCGCACACATACAGATACATCTCGTACGCACCATTGCCCATATCGCGGTGACAGGTGTGTTCAAAGGTGACCGCCGGACCGCCGAAGCCAAGGATTTGGATGGCATATTTACCGTCATCATAGATATCCATTGCGTGCAGTTTTTCCAACAGTGCTTCGGTTTTGGGGAAATACGTAAATACCAGTGCCTCAAAGTCTTCTGCATCCACTGTAAATTCCCACTCGTCGGGCGAAAACTGCTGCAGAAGGTCAAAATACTGCATAAAGAAGTAGACAAACTCTGCCGACGGACCGTCCTGCTCCGAGAAGAAGTAGTCCTCGTGGTACCACATATAGTGAAGGCGTTCTGCATCTAAATCACGCAGGTAGTTACACACGTTACAATCTTTATCAAATATCGTGTCATACACGTGTGCATCGACGTGACGCCACTCTTCACACACGTTACAGATTTCGTCGCAATCGTTATCATAATCGTGCTGTCCCGTGGGGGGTACAACATCGCTGCCACCGACAGCACCGCACAGCGTACATTCTTCGTGCTGTTCGCCGTATTCGCCGCAGGTCGGTGCAACATCTACGATCCACTCGTATATATGCGGCTGCAATTCGCCGTTTACATACAGCGTCTGTGCTTTGCGTAGCGGGTTAGCACCGTAGCCGTCAAAGGTAATGTTCTTCCACGCATCCAGGTCAGTGATATGTACCGCCTGTAACGCATCACAACCGATAAAGGCAAAGCAACCGATAAAGTTGACGCTGCTCGGGATAGATATCTCTGTCAGCTCGCAGCAATCCGCAAAGGCATATTGACCGATCGTTTCGAGGGTGGAAGGCAAACTGACATTTTGAAGCTGATAACAACCCTCAAATGCCGCATCACACAAGCCGGTAATGCCTTCACCGATAATCACCTCGGTAATGTCATAGCCCCATGGTGCATACGCACCGAAATCCATCGTTCCGCTGCCGGTAATGGTGAGCTTTGTGCCTTCCAATTCCCAAGTACAGTCACCTATCGTACCGGTTTGCTTCCACATATATTCCCAGGCAGCATTTTCCAAACACTCGTTGTACAAAGCAACGGAAATGTTTCCTCTTTGCTGTTCCGTGCCCCTATAATGCACCACAGAGAGCGAGGAGCAATATTCAAATGCTCCTTTGCCAACAGAGGTAACACCGGTGCCAAAGGAGATATCGGTTAGACTTTCGCAGCCGTAAAAAGCGAAATCCTCGAAAACAGAGATGTCATCAGAAAATACGATCTCTCGCAGTACATACGCATCACGGAAAGCTGCGTATCCAACGGTCGTTACATCCTCGGGGACCGTATAGGCGATTGACGTTTTCCCTTCGGGATAACGAATAAGTGTTGTCAAATCCTTACTGTACAGCACACCGTCAACATCGCAATAATCCGCATTGTTTCTGTCTACAATAATATTTCTGAGGTTCAGACAATAAGAAAAGGCGTCTTTGCCGATATACGTAACACCGGCTTCAATACGTACCTCTGTTATATCTGTTCCCCAAGGGCTCGTATAGTACCAATAATCATAGTCCGCCATAGCACCGTTACCGCCGATGGTGAGCACCGTGCCGTCCAATGCCCACGTGCAGGTACCGGTTATATTGTTAAATCCTGCCCTTCCCCCAACCAAAACACCGTCGGCATCAAAGGTACACTCTTCGTCATCAATGGTGATCGTTGTATTGGTCACCCTATAGCCGTTGGCATCGCAGTAATACCACTTGCCGCCGTCTTGTACACATTTGCTCTTGGTCATAGAGCCGTTAGCGTCAAGGTAAATCCAACCCACGGAATCCTGTTTCCAGCAGTTGGTGACCGCATAGCCGTCAGCACCGAGGTAGCACCAGCCCTTGCTGTCCTTTGCCCATGCGTTAGTCAGC
>JAZNXY010000115.1:0-20958 GCA_045594105.1 Acutalibacteraceae bacterium
CGCAGTAACGATGCGGCTTTATCACGGATATACAGCTGCACCGTCTCTTTGGCATCGACAGCACCCGTATTGGTCACGTCTACCGTAACGGTGAAGGTATCGCCGTTTTTGAGCGCATCGAGCGAGATTTCATTGGTGTTCACCGTGGGTGCGCCGTAGGCAAAGGTGGTGTAAGAAAGACCGTAACCGAAGGGGAAGAGTGCGTCGCCTTTGCTATCAACGTAACATTGGTTATACCCTTCACCGTAGTAGTTCCAACCGGTGGCAACCACGTTATAGTACAGCGGAATCTGTCCTGTTTTACGGGGCATCGTCATCGGAAGCTTACCCGAGGGGACAACGTCACCGAACAACACGTCACAGGTGGCTCTTGCGGTTTCAGAACCGCCGTGCCACGCATAGAGCACCGCATCCAGCATATCGGTAACACCTTCCAAGGCGAGCGGGCGACCACAGAAGAACACACCGACCACCTTTTTGCCACTGGTTTTGGCTTTTTTAATCAATTCTATTTGTGCAGTATCCAAAGAAATGTCCGCGACACAACGGTTTTCACCCGTTACGTTGTTGCTTTCGCCGAGTGCCGGCACGATCACGTCTGCAGAATCTGCCGCCAAGCGACGTGCGTTTTTAAGGTGTGCATCAAAATCTACCGTACGGCGAGTGCTGTACGGGTTATCCAACAGACCCTTCGCCAGCTTAATGCGAAGCACACGGCGTACGGCAAGGTCGATGGTGTCAACAGACATCTCGCCGTTTTCCACCGCTTTTTCCAGGTGGTTGACGTAGCCACGTACCACCATATCCATATCCAGACCTGCGTTGAGAGCGGCGGCGGCACATTCATGTTCCGTTTCCGCTTGCCCAAAACGCAGTGCACGGGTGACAACACCCCAGTCGGCAACCACAAGGCCCTCAAAGCCCAGCATTCCACGCAGAATATCCGTCAGATATTTTGGGGTGGTCTGTACAAACCGACCGTTAATGGGGTTAAAAGAGGACATCACCGTGCCCACCCCTGCATCCACTGCGTCACGGAAGGCAGGGAGGTAATCATTGTATAAGCTGTAATCGGAAATTTCGGTGCGGTGGTAGTCTCTGCCGCTTTCCGAAGCACCGTAACCGATAAAATGTTTGGCACACGCAACCAAGGCGTCTTCTTTTGTTAAGTCATCACCTTGAAATCCCCTAACCTGTGCTGCAGCCATATAGCCGCCAAGGCAGGGGTCTTCGCCGGGCCCTTCAATGCAACGACCCCAACGAGGATCACGGGAAAGGTCCAGCATCGGTGCGAAGGTCCAGTGAATACTGTCAGCCGATGCCTCCTCTGCGATATCACGGTAACACCGTTCCACCAGAGCACCGTCGAACGAGGCGGCGCAGGCAAGCGGAATGGGGTAGACGGTACGGTGACCGTGGATGACGTCACGACCGAAAAGCATCGGGATGCCAAGACGGCTTTCTTCCACCGCCACGTGCTGCAATTCCTGGTATAAATCCACGTTTACACAGCTTTGCGGATCGTTACCTGCTGTAGCGCTGGAGGCAAGGATAATAGAGCCGACCTCGCCTCTGCGGATCGCTTCTTTATGCAATTCGATATCCTCACCGAACAGACAAATCTGATTTAATTGACCGATTTTTTCACGTAAGGTCATTTTTTCAGCAAGGCATCGATTTGTGAGTCAAACTGACGGTACATATACAGCACCCCTCTCTGTTTATATCTTCATTATACTGACTTTTTTGCGTTTGCATAGCAAAATCGGCAAGAATTATGGTATTTTTGTATTTTTGGAAATCCACGTAACAAAAAAACGCAACGGCAACGCCGTTGCGTCTTTTTTCAGTAGGTTTCAATGGGGAAAGAATGACGAATGCAGGTGCGTGCCTCGGTGAGATCCGTGAACACGCCTGCGGTGATCATTTGTACAATAAGGTTGCCGAGGGCGGTGGCTTCGGTAGGCCCTGCGTGTACGGGTTTGCCTACCGCTTTGGCGGTTAAGGCATTCAAGTAATCGTCCTTCGAACCGCCGCCCACAATGTGGATAGCATCGTAGGTGACGCCCGTCATTTCTTCTAACTCTTTGACGGCATCGCGGTAGCAAACCGCCAAACTGTTATAGATAACAGCGGCGATTTCGCCTACCGTTTCGGGCACTTGCTGACCACTGTCGCGGCAAGCGGTTTTGACGGCTTCTATCATACTGTCGGGTGCTAAGAACATATCATCCTGACAGTTGACAATAGACGGAATATCGGTTTCTTTGGCGGCGTCGCACATATACTGGAAGGAATATTTTTTATCCCATTCTCTGCGTATCGACTGCATCATCCAAAGGCCCATAATGTTCTTTAAAATACGGAAACGGTATTCACAACCGCCTTCGTTGGTAAAGTTAGCCGCCATACTCTGCTTAGTGCAAAGCGGCGTTTTGCTCTCTGTACCCAACAGCGACCATGTACCCGAACTGATATACAGCGGATGTTCACTGGTCATCGGTACCGCCGCTACCGCAGAGCCGGTGTCGTGGGTTGCAGGGAGAATCACCGCTGTATCATACCCCACCGCCTCACGTATAGCAGGCAAAAGGTTGCCAACCATTGTGCCGGGCTTGACGAGCGGTCTGAACAGATGACGGGGGAAGCCGCACATATCCAACAGCTCGTAGTCCCAATCTTTTGTTTCCAAGTTGATAAGCTGTCCCGTCGTGGCGATGGTGTATTCACTGACCTTTTGACCGCTCAAACGGAAGGTTAAATACTCGGGAACAAACAGTAGGGTATCTGCTTCTTCTAACAGTGCAGGGGTTTCTTGCTTTACACTCATCAACTGGTAAATGGTATTGTAAAGCTGCTTTTGAATACCTGTGCGGGCGTACAGTTCATCCGGCGGGATAAGCTGCTCAATAACATCGTCCATACCTTTTGTGCGGCTGTCGCGGTAGCTGACTGCGTCGCCCAAGCGGTTACCGTCTTTGTCCAGCAGAACAAAGTCGACGCCCCACGTGTCGATACCGACAGAAGCGGGGATTTTGCCCATTTCGCCGCACTTTTTCATACCCGCGACGATTTCGTCGAACAGGTGGTCAATATCCCAGCAGCGATGCCCGTTTTTCTTTTGAAAACCGTTTTCAAAACGGTGGATTTCCTCTAACACCAGCTTGCCGTCTTCAAGATGGGATAGAATATGTCTGCCGGAAGAGGCACCGATATCTACTGCGAGAAAGTACTGCATACAGTTTCCTCCGAAAAATTATTTTAAGAAACTTTCATCGATATCCAGACCGAAGTCTTTGGCAAGAGCACGGAACTCATCCGGCTGAATGGTCTGCCGTTTTTTGTCGGTCATGCTGCGGACTTTTACGAGGATTTCTGCGGCTTTTTCTACGGTGTGGAACAGACCGAAGGTGAGGTCAAAGTCTTCACCGGTACAGAACATACCGTGATGCGCCCAGATAGCCACGTCGTATTTTTTCATTAGCTCGCTGGTAGCCACCGCAATGTCTTTGCCGCCACATACCATCCACGGCAAAACGCCGATGCCGCGGGGGAACACAACGGGACATTCGGTAGCCATTTCCCAGATTTCACGGGTGAACACAGCATCTTCAAGCGGAAGAACGAAGGTGAGTGCAATCACGTTGGCAGGATGTGCGTGGTAAATTACACGGTGGGTGCCGCCCGAACGTGCTTTGGTCACTTCGTGGTTCATCAGATGTGCAGGCAACTCACTGGTGGGGCGGGCACCGTTGAGGAGACCCCACACGATACGGAAGTTTTCGCCTTTTTCGTCGATTTCCACGATGCCGATGTTGGCTTCGGGATCGAGAATGACGTTGCGGAAATATTTACCGCTGCCGGTGACCAAGAAGTATTCGCCGGCGAGGGTGGGCACCTCGGTGCCGATAGCGGTCCACGGGCGGTCGGTTTTCAACTCGGCTTTAACCGCTTCGATTTCATCTGCTTTGATACGGTAGGACAGATTGCCGCCGTTTCTTTCGTGCCAATTCTGTTCCCAGCCGTCATTTGCCATACGTACAAAGCCCTGTACGAACTGTGCGTCTAAAACCTTCATTTTCCTTAACCTCTCTTTGTCAAAATCTCTTTTTCGTATGCCTTTACGGTGTCGTACCAAGCGTCATCCGCAGGCACACCGTTTCTTTCACAGAACTCTGCCCAAACGTCGCCTACAGGCATCATTTTTATAGCTTCGCCCTTTACCATTAAGGCGGTGAAGTCCCCGGCATCCTGTGCGGCTTCAAACTCTGCCCACGGGGTGAGCATCGCCATCATCAATGCCTTCTGCCAGTTACGCATACCAACCACCCAAGCGGCGATACGGTTAATGGAAGCATCAAAATAGTCGAGTGCCATCACAACACGGTCAAGTGCATCATTGCGTACGATTTCCTTTGCCATCTCTTTGGTCTCATCGTCGAGCAGCACTACGTGGTCCGAGTCCCAACGAACGGGACGGGTGATATGTAAGGCGATTTTGTCGCTGAAGAGCAGCATCGACGGGATTTTATCCGAAACCATTTCAGTGGGATGGTAATGACCGTTATCCAGGAGGCACATTACGTTGTTTTTTGCGGCGTAGTTCATATAAAACTCGGAAGAACCGACCGTATACGATTCCAGACCGATGCCGAACACCTTGGATTCTAAGGTAACCAACACGTTTTCCTTGTCATACGGGGTAGCAAGAATCTCATCAAGGGACGCCTTGAGACGTGCACGGGGTGCCATACGATTTGCAGGCACGTCCTTTAAGCCGTCGGGAATCCAGATGTTGAGTGCACAGAAGGTGCCAAGCTCCTGCGTGAAATATTCCGCAATTTTCAGACACGCTTTCGCATGGTTAATCCAGAACCTGCGGATATCTTCATCAGCACTCGAAAGGGTTAAGCCGGTTGCCTTCGGATGCGAGAAGAAGGTGGGGTTAAAGTCAATACCAAGACCACGTTCTTTGGCAAACTTCACCCAGGCGGCAAAATGCTTGGGCTCTAACGCATCACGGTCTGCCCATTCGCCGTCCTCAAAAACAGCATAGTTTGCGTGCAGATTGATACGGTGTTTGCCGGGAATCAAGGACAGGGCTTTATCCATGTCCGCCATCAGCTCGGCAGGTGTGGTGGCTTTGCCGGGATAGTTGCCGGTTGCCTGAATACCGCCCGACAATGCGTCTTTGCTGTCAAAGCCGCCAACGTCGTCGCCCTGCCAGCAGTGCATCGAAACAGACACCTGCGACAGTTTTTTAATGACGGCATCGGTATCGATGCCTAAGGCGGCAAATTTTGTTTTTGCTTCATTGTATGCCATACTCAAATCCTCCCAAAGAGATTTTTACAAGAATAGCATACACCTATTTACATAAAAAGTAAAGGACGCAAAACAATCTATTTTGCGTCCCTATTCGACAGGGCTTCACGGTATTTACGAGGGGAAACACCGCATCTTTCTTTAAATATGCGGAAAAAGTAACTGGAGTTTTCATAGCCGACGGCGGCGATAATGTCCCCGATAGGCAGGGTGGTGCCGGAAAGCAGAGCCGTGGCCTTTTGCAGTCGTTTTTCCTGCAGCAAATCCTTGAAGGTACAGTGAAATTGCCGTGTGATGCGCTTGCTTACCGCACTCCAGTGCATACCTAAAACAGCGGCCAGGTCGGTAAGGGTGCCGTCCTTATACCGTTCGTCTACGTAGCGCAGTACCGCCGCAGAAAAGCGGTGTTTCTCACTGTTTTCACCCACAAGGGTGTCCATGGAGTTTGCCAACTGCATCAGCAGCAGTCCCATGGTATTTTCACGGATACGGCGGCGGTTGGGCTCATTATACAGCATGGTCCAGATAAGGTTTTCAAGCAGATTTTGTATCGGCAGCAAATCGGTGACCGCAAAATGCAAAAAGCTGGTGTCATTGCGGTCGGGAGAGAGGCAACCGACCAAAAAATCCACAATGCGATTTTGCTCGCCCGAGAACATTTCCAGCGCCTTATCAAAGAAGGCAGGGAGAATGATAAAGTTTACGGCAATATCCTCTTCTCCTGCCGGCAGGATTTCCTGCACGGCGTGTGGTGCTAACAGCAGCAGCTCACCTTGCTGCAGATGAATGGTGGTACCGTCAACAATGTGGGTGGTTTTGCCGGCACACATATACACCATTTCCACAAAATTGTGGGTATGCGGCGGAAAGTGTACGAAACGGGTGTGGGGACGCACCTGCGTCAATTGTCCGTTTTGCAACAAGCGTGCGGCATCCACCTCGAGCAGCTGTTTGACCGAGCCGTAGGTGGTGTAATCGAGATTGTCGGGATTTTGTTGTAATAACTTTTCCTCGTCGGTGATGACCGACAGACGTTGTAATAAAGCGGTATGCATATTACGTTACCTCACAGTAAAGATTCGGCAACAAACACCACAACACAGCAAATGCTTGCCACCCAGATGAGATTCGCACCGCACAGAGCCGCCACAATGCCTGCGACCAATGCCAGCACACCTGCTATGGGCGAGCCCGTAGCTTCGATAATGGCGGGGAAGGTCATCACTGCCAGCGTTACGTACGGCACATAGTACAGAAACGAGCGTATAAAACGGCTTTTGATCGGCTTACGGATGAGGGTCAAAGGCAGCACACGGATAATGTAGGTCACCAGAATCATGGCGAGCAGGTATATCCAGTTATTACGCATCGTTCTCACCGTCCTTTACAGGAAAAAGCAGGGCTGCCGCACCTGCTATCAACAGGGTGAGCAGAATGGTGCGATTGCCGTCGGATACCGCAGCAAGAAATGGCAGCTTAGCGGCGAGAAAGCTCAACAGAAAGCTGACCGCAACCAGTCCCGTAATGACCTTGCTCTTTTTACACGGCGGAATAATGACCGCCAAAAACATACCGTACAGGGCAACACTTAACGCACTGACAATACGAGCAGGGAGTAGTGTACCCATCATAATGCCAAGAGCCGTACCCGTTGCCCAAAACGGTACAGAGGTTATCATCGCACCGTAATAATACATAGGGTCAAGCATCCCTTCTCTCGCAATGGAGATGCCAAACAGCTCATCGGTTACATCCGCACCGATTATCAGACGGTGCTTCAAGGGGGTGTCGGGGGACAGGCGCTGACTTAATGCACAGCTCATCAGCAGATATCGTGCGTTGGCAATCAAGGTAATCAGAATGATTTCCAAAACCGTGGTGCCGGCACCGATGAGGGTGAACACGGCGTGTTCACCTGCGGAGGCATTGGTAAACAAGCTGGCAAAAAACCCCTGCAGCGGTGTCAGTCCCGCACTTCTTGCGGCGATGCCCAGGGAAAAGGACACGGCAAAGTAGCCCAGCCCTATGGGTAGCCCGTCTCGCAGCCCTGCGGAAAATATGCGGTTTTTATTTGCTTTTTTAGACATTTTATCGCTTCCTTTGCGCAAAGAGTATATCAAAAAAATCCCTTTGTGTAAAGGGGTAGGTTTGAAATAAAGCATTGACACTGAAAAAGGAAAAGGGTATAATTAAAAATGTATATGGTTGTGCGTTTGACGCACGGGAGGTATAGTATGCAAAATCTGTCTTTGGATGCAATTTTAGATTTGATGTTATCTAAGCTGAAGTGGTTGTTGCTCGGCTTGGTTTGCGGCACCTTGCTGCTTGCTACGTACACGGTGTTGTTTGTGGATGATACGTATCAGGCGTCGGTATCGCTGTACGTGCAGAATACGAAAGTGGAGCAAAACGCAGCCACCACCAACAATCTGTATGCGGCACGTATGCTCGCCAACAGCTATGTTGTTGTGCTGCGTGACGTCTCTACTTTGGAAAAAGTAGCGGAAAAGGTTTCTGTCCCCACCTCCTTGGGTGAAATTGCGGGCTCGTTGTCGGTAAAAGCTTCGGAAGACTCCGCTATTCTGACGGTGGTTTCACGGACAAATGATGCTGTTTTGTCCCAGGCAATTTGCAAGGCCGTATCCGATGTGGCACCCGATCTTCTGCCGAACGCTATCGGTGCGGGTGTTGTCAAGACGTTGGGCGATGTGCCTCCTGCCGTAAAAACCGGTCCTAATATTGTTGCCAACTGTGTATTGGGCGGTGTCGGCGGATTGATTCTGGTGGCGGCGGTTATTTTGGTGACCTATTTGTTTGACCTGGCCGTCAAGAATAAGGAAGAATTGATACAGCTGACCGATCTTCCCGTTTTGGGCGAGATTCCGTCGCTGACGGTGTAAGGAGGGGTTTGTAAAAATGGAAGAAAAAAACACAACACAAAAAAAGGAACAGACCCCCGACAAAAAAATTGTAAAACCCTTTCAGATCGTGGAAGCTTACAAAACCTTACGTACCAACCTGCTGTTTACATTGGCAACAGCAGAGCGTAAAACGGTTATCGTATCCAGTGCCGAGCCGCACGCAGGCAAGTCTACCACGGCTGCCAATCTGGCAATTGTTATGGCACAGACCAATTTTAAGGTTTTATTGATTGATGCAGATATGCGTAAACCGTCTCTTGACCGTATTTTCCACGTAGGTCGCAGTGAAGGGCTTTCTAAGGTCATCAGCACCCAGACGGCATTTGAAGATGCGGTTGTGAAGCAGGTGGCACCTAACCTGGATTTGCTGCCTGCCGGTCCTATTCCGCCCAATCCGCAGGAATTGCTGTGTTCCGATGAGATGCGTAAGCTGTTGGAGAAAGCGGAAAAACGGTATCATTACATCTTTATGGATGCACCGCCCATTAACCTGGTGTCCGATGCACTGATGCCTATGGCATGGTGTGCCGGTATGCTGCTCGTGGTGCGTGAGGGACAAACCGGCCGTGACGACATACGTGCCGCCGTGGAAAGTGTTGAACGCATTGAAGGACGTATTTTGGGTACGGTATTGACCGACGTGAAATCCCGCCGCGGATTGCGTGGAGACCGTTACTATAAATCCGCTGAATACGAGTACGGAAATTGAGATACTGCGGCAGGATTTTCCTGCCGCAGTTTTTTTGAAAAAACGCACATACTGTAAGTGAATGTGCAAATGAGTTAGGAGAGTTATTATGTCGTTAAACAGAGAGGTGATTGCACACGGCGTCACCTTTACCGCATTGCCCGATCGCCGTTTTAAGACCGCACGGCTGACGGTGGGTATGTTTTTGCCGCTCCATGAGCAAACGGCAGCCGCCAATGCGATGCTGCCTGCCTTGTTGACACGTGCCACCGCCCAAACCCCCACGCTCATAGCGATGCATCGCCGCTTAAGCCGTTTGTACGGTGCGGAGGTGTCGGCAGGCGTACAGCGTCTGGGTGATTGTCAGCTGTTGACCATGACGGCACGGTGTATTG
Organism: Acutalibacteraceae bacterium; assembly: GCA_045594105.1. Lineage (GTDB taxonomy): Bacteria > Bacillota > Clostridia > Oscillospirales > Acutalibacteraceae > URNF01. The sequence continues at coordinate 9,330 of JAZNXY010000115.1, forward strand.
ATAACCGTTTTACGTTGAACGATGAGGACGTAGCACTGGAAATGACGGCACTGTTGCTCGAAATGTTATTTTCTCCGCATCTGTCGGATGACGGCTTGTTTTCCGCGGAAGATTTTGCGCAGGAAAAGCGTTGCTTGTGCGAACGTATTGCCGCACAAATAAACGACAAACGTGCGTATGCACGGTTTAAGGCGGAGGGGTTGCTTTGCCCGGACAGTGCATACGCTGTATCAGCAATCGGTACCGAGCAAGCCGCAACGGCACTTACCGCACAGACGGTGACGGATGCTTGGAAACGCCTGCTGAAAACAGCACAGTTTCATTGGTTCTACGCCGCTGCAGATAACGGTGAAGCGGTAAAAGCCGCTATTAAGCGTGCTTTTGCGGGGCTTTCCCGTCAAGCGGCACCCTGTACCACAGTGGCGGCAACCGCAACAGAAAATGTACGCTCCGGCGATGAAAAAATGGCGGTTGCACAGGCAAAACTCACCCTCGGTTTTTACGTAGGTGCGGCAGAGCCGCACACACGTGAGGTGATGGCGGCACGATTGATGGCGGCACTGTTTGGGGGCTCGCCCAACTCGTTTCTGTTCCGCAACGTACGTGAAAAAATGAGCTTGTGTTATTATTGCCGTGCATCCCTTGACCGTATCAAAGGCGTTATGATGGTGGATTGCGGTGTAGATGCCGCTAATGTCCAAAAGGCACAAAATGCCATTCTTCAGCAGCTGCAAGCCATTAAGGACGGTGCCTTTTCGAGCGAGGATTTAGAAACGGCACGGCTGTATCTGAAGAATGCCTTTCTCGATAAAGAGAACCTGCAGGGCAGTATGGTGATGTGGCTGTTGGGACAGAGCAACGGTACTTTGCAGATGACACCACGTGAGGCGGTGGCTTTGCTGGACACCATCACCGCAGACGAGGTGGCGGCCATTGCCAAAACCGTACAGTTGCAAAGCACCTTTGCGGTGCTACCCGAAGCAGAAGGAGATGCTGTATGAACTGGGAAAGAATAGAAAAAGCAGGCGAAACGGTCTTTTTCGGCGTGCACGAGAGCGGATTGCCTGTTTACGTGTTGCCAAAAGAAGGGTTTTCCTCCACCTATGCAGTCATCGGCACCCGTTACGGCTCGATTGACAATGAGTTTACGGCAGACGGTGAGCAATTACACGTGCCGGCAGGAATTGCCCACTATTTAGAGCATAAGCTGTTTGAAAACGAGGACGGCGATGCGTTTCAAAAATACGCAAAGACGGGTGCATCTGCCAATGCGTATACCAGCTTTATGCAAACGGCATATTTGTTTTCCTGCACCGAAAATGTGGCGGAATCTTTAGAAGTTTTGCTGGATTTTGTTCAAAATCCGTATTTTACCGAAGCAAGCGTGGAAAAAGAGCGAGGCATTATCGGTCAGGAAATTCGTATGGGTGAGGACAATGCCGACCGCTTGTCTTTGTTTCAGATGCTGCGGTGTATGTATAAAAATCACCCTGTCCGTGAAGATATTGCCGGCACGGTGGAGTCTATTGCAGACATTACACCTGCATTGTTGTATACATGTTATCGCACATTCTATAATCTGCACAATATGGCGTTGGTGGTCAGCGGTAATATTGATACGCAAACGGTGGAAGCGGTGGCAGACCGTGTGTTGAAGAAGGCCGCACCGTTCACGCTGGAACGCACACCGGTGGAAGAGCCCGCCGCTGTTTGTGAAACACGTGTGCAAGCGACCATGCCGATCTCCGCACCGCTGTTTTGTATCGGCTTTAAGGAACCTGTAACAGCGGGATATGTGCATACGGCGACCGAATTGGTAGCAGCAGAATTGTTATTGGAGCTGCTGGCAGGCAGCGGCTCGCCGCTGTATACCCGCCTGTTGGAGGAAGGGCTGATTAACGAAACGTTTGATGCTGCTTACTTTGAAGGCACAGGTTATGCGGCTTTCCTGTTCAGCGGTGAAAGCAGTAACCCTGATCGCATTGCACAGCTGCTGACGGCGGAAATAGACCGTCTGAAAGCGGAAGGCATTGATGAAGAACTGTTCGAGGAAGAGAAAAAAGCATTTTACGGACGGCTGATTGCGGGACTCAATGACGTAGAAAGCTGCGCCGATTGGGTGCTGGATGACCATATGTACGGCAGACAACCGTTTGCACTCATTGACAGTGTCGCACAGCTGGAGGTTACGGCCGTAGAAAAGGTGCTGCAGCATTGTCTGCTTGCCGACAACAAGGTGATATCTATTGTAAATGCACAGGAGGGACGGTAATGGAGTCTATTTGTTTTCCCGCACTTGGCTGGGAGTTTACGGTGAATCCTGTTTTGGCAGAGTTTACCCTGTTTGGTATACCGTTTTCTATTCGTTGGTACGGCTTGCTGATAGCCATTGGCTTTATGCTGGCAGTGCTGTATGCGGTGAAAACCGCAAAAAAACGGTTTGAAATTGACCTTGATCCGATGACAGACGTGGTGCTGGTCAGCACCGTTTGTGCCGTGCTGGGCGCCCGTATATATTACATTGTTTTCTATAACGGTGTGGAAACCTTGTGGGAACAGCCGTTGAAGATTCTGCGTATATGGGAAGGTGGTCTTGCCATATACGGAGGTGTGCTGGCGGCTTTTTTGACAGGTATGTGGATGTGCAAGCTGAAAAAGGTCAATATGTGGGCCATGTTCGATTTGGCGTCTATCGGGTTTTTTATCGGTCAGGCACTTGGTCGTTGGGGCAACTTCTTTAACCAGGAAGCTTTCGGCGGCAACACCGACCTGCCGTGGGGTATGACCGGCAGTATCATTGCGTCGGGGGTGAACGGCAGTGGCTATGACCCTGCTTTACCTGTTCATCCGACCTTTTTGTATGAGTCATTATGGTGCTTTGCGGGCTTTTTGGTGTTACATACCCTTTCCAAAAAGCAGTATACCTTCAAAGGTAAGCTGTTCTGTACGTATATTATCTGGTACGGTGCGGGTCGCTTTATGATAGAGGGCTTACGCACCGACAGTCTGATGCTCGGTTCTCTGCGTGTGTCGCAGCTGGTGGCACTTGCGTGTGTCGTCGGCGGTGTGCTGCTGTATTACATTTTACGCAGTCGTGCCGCAAAAGCGGTGAAAACAAAGGCCGAAGCCGTGGTGTCTGCACCCGCTTTTACCGAGGAAGAAACCGAAAGCTTGAATCGGGAAATTGAGTGGGCGATTGGCATACGTGAAGAAAAGGACGAAGATTTGTATGCGGACGAGATAAAGGAGGAAAACGGAAATGGCGAAATTGATTGACGGTAAAGCAATTGCCGCCGCAGTACGTGGCGAGGTTGCAGAGGAAACCGCTATGCTTAAACAAAAAGGCATCACACCCGGTCTGGCGGTGATTTTGGTGGGTGACGACCCTGCTTCCCGTATTTATGTCAATAATAAGAAAAAGGCGTGTGCGGACGTGGGCTTCTATTCCGAAGAAATCACCCTGCCTGCCACCACCACCGAGGAGGAATTGCTCCAAGTGGTACACAACCTCAATAACAGAAAGGATATTCACGGTATCCTGTGTCAGCTGCCGTTGCCCAAACCCTTGTCCGACAAAACGGTTATCGAGGCGATCGCACCTGAAAAGGATGTGGATGCGTTCCACGCAACCAATGTGGGTCACATTATGATCGGTGACTATAGCTTTTTGCCCTGCACCCCTGCAGGCGTTATGGAATTGCTTGCCCGTTCCGGTGTGGAAATTGAGGGTAAGACCTGTGTTGTGGTAGGTAGAAGTAACATTGTGGGCAAGCCGATGGCGATGTTATTGCTGCAGAAAAACGGCACGGTGACTATCTGTCATTCCCGTACACAGAACTTAAAAGAGGTGTGCCGTACAGCAGACATTCTTGTTGCGGCAGTGGGTATTGCGAAGTTTATCACTGCGGATATGGTAAAAGAGGGTGCCGCTGTTATCGACGTCGGTATGGACAGAGATGAAAACGGCAAGCTGTGCGGTGATGTGGATTTTGATAACGTCGAGCCGATTGCAAGCTATATCACCCCCGTGCCCGGCGGTGTCGGTCCGATGACCATTGCGATGTTAATGAAAAACACCTTGACCGCCGCTAAAATGCAAAACGGTATTTGAAAAGAATAAAAAAGACGGTGCAACCAAAGGTTGCACCGTCTTTTTCGTAGTATTTATTTGCTCATAAAGCGGTCGTATGCTTCACGCAGTTCTTTTGCGGTGTCCTCGGGACAGGTGGGGTTGCAGTGTGCCCAGGCACCGGTTTCGCTGGATGCGTTGAACTTCACTTTGTCAGCAGAACGCATCGGGGGATAGAAGGCAATATGCCAGTGGAAGATATCGCCGTAATCCTCTTCGCCGTTGACCGGCTCGTTGTACATACACATCATGTACGGGAACTTGTAACCGAACAGACTGTCCAGCGTACCCGTTGCCTGACGGAGTGTTTCCGCCAAAGCGGTACGCTCTTCATCGGTGAATTCGGTGATATTTGCCACGTGTCTGTTGCTCATAATGTAGATGCCGTACGGATATTCTGTGAAGAACGGCAGGAACACGGTAAAGTGCTCGTTTTTGAAGATGATGCGCTCGCCGAACGCCAGCTCGTGCTCCAGCATATCGCAGAACAGACATTTGCCTTTCTCCGCCATATGTTTTTTCGCATTTTCCACTTCGAGCTCCAATTTCTTCGGCATAAAGGAGTAGCCGTAAATCTGGCCGTGGGGGTGGGGCATGGTTACACCGACAACGTCACCGCGGTTTTCGAAAATAAAGACGTATTTCATCTTTTCGTCAGCGGAAATCTCGGTGAAACGGTCGGCCCACAGGTCTACCAGCTCACGAATATGCGGTGTGGGCAGCTCGGGGAGGGTTACGGTATGCTCGGGGGAGTACAGGATAACCTCACATTTGCCGTAGCAGGGTGCCGTTTCGAAGAAATCGTCCGCCACCGCATCGGGTGCGGGTGGGTTCTGGGACAGTGCCGGGAAATCGTTGTCATATTTATGTACGGTGTAATTGTCCGGTACTTTTCCGGAACCGGGGCAGAACGGGCAGTAGTCTTTGGGCATCTGCGGACGGTTCTGACGGTGGGATGCAATCATAATCCAGTCGTTGGTAAGCGGATGTTTACGTAATTCAGCCATGAAAAGTAACCTCCTTAAATTTTATCTACGCACACGCCGCCGTACGGACGGATATGCAGTACATGACAGGTGCCTTCACCGAACACACCTTCAATCACTTCGCGGAACAGGGGCAGCAGCTCGTTAGGCACGAAGTTTTGGGTAGTGCCGCCAAAGCCGCCGCCGTGTACACGCCAGGCACCTTTGCCCTCCAGCACGTGCTGTGCAAGTGCCAATGCGAGCGACATCCCCTGCTCGGTCACGTCACACGTGGTGTAAACGTTCTGCAGGTATTCGAAAGAGGAGTTGCCCGATGCGATAACGAGCTGCTTGAAGGTTTCGAAATCGCCGTTTTTCAGTGCGTTCACTTCGTCTACAACACGGTCGTTGTCTTTCAGGAAGTGAATGGCACGGAGTACCGCACGGTCGCCGTGCAGCTTACGCAATTCGGCAATACGGGGCAGAAGCTGCTCCAACGTAATCTCACGCAGGAAGGATACGCCCATTTCCTCGGCAACTTTTTTCATCTCACCGGGAACTGCCGCATATTCGTGGGTGAGGTCTGCGTGGTTACCGCCGACGTCCACAATGCACAGTGCGTGACCCGTTTTTGCGAAATCGAAGTCTACCTTTTCGATGACAGGTTCTTCGGTGCTTTCAAAATCAATGGTGATGATGTTGCCGACCGAGGAAGCCATCTGGTCCATCAGACCGCAGGGCTTACCAAAGAATACACGTTCCGCAAACTGTGCGATTTTTGCAATTTCCACAGCGGAAACAACACTTTCATTATACAGCTCGCTTAAAATAACGCCGACCAACACTTCGAATGCCGCAGAGCTGGAAAGACCCGAGCCCTTGAGCACGTTGGAGGTGGTGTAAGCGTCAAAGCCGCCGATTTTATAATCCAGTTCAGCAAAGCGTGCCGCAGTGCCGCGGATGAGGGAGGCGGAGCGGTTGAGCTCTTCCTGTTTGGGAGTGAGTTCGTCCAGCATGACCGTATCCATCGGATAGCCCTGGGATTTTACACGGATACGATTTTCCGCAGACACGGCAACCACTGCGATAACGTCAAGGTTAACACTGCCTGCCAGTACACGACCGTGGTTATGGTCGGTATGGTTACCGCCGATTTCGGTGCGGCCGGGTGCAGAGAACAGCATAAGGTCGGTGGTTGCCTCGCCGAAGGTTTCCACGAAGCCCTTGACCGCAGCGACGTAACGTTCACGCTGTGCGGCAACGTCGTCGCCGTACAAAGCTTCAAACTTGCGGTCATACTGTCCGTTGTTGATTTTTTCAATAAGTGCCAAAGAAGGTGTCATAGTGAGAACTTCCTTTCTGCATGATATTCTATTTTATTATAAAGCCCCTCTTTTTAAATTGCAAGGGATTTTCTCATTCTTTCATATGGACAAATGTTGCAGTTTATGGTACGCTGTGTATGAGGTGAGGTGTTTTGGAAAACTATAAGTATTCTTTCAAAGATACCTTAAAGGAAAATACAGGGCTTGCCGTATACAATACGGGCTACGAAAAATGTGTACCGTGTCATCAATGGGGGCCCGGTGTCCGGGATCATTATCTGGTGCATTATGTATCCTCGGGGTATGGCACACTCCAGTACCGTGGCATTACCTATACCCTGCGGGAAGGGGATTTGTTTATGATTTTCCCTTCGGAGGTAGCACAATACCGTGCTGCCGCACGACAACCGTGGGAGTATTATTGGGTTGGCTTTAACGGTACCGACGCACACCGTATGGTATCTATGGCGGGCTTTACCCCCGACGACCCCATTGTGCGTACCGGTGCGGCGGTGAACACCCGTGAGGCGTTGCTGCGTATTTATAATTCCCGTGGCAATACTCCTGCCGCCGATGTGGAAATGGCAGGACATCTGCAGCTGTTTTTGGCAGGCCTTATTCGCCGCAAGGGACAAAACCAGCCGCTTGGCGGCAACCGCATCTATTTGTCCCAGGCATTGCGGTATATACAGTACAATTATTCTTCACCGATAGGTGTCAGCGAAATTGCCGTCTTCGTTGGTGTTAGCCGCAGTCAGCTGTACCGTGCCTTTGAAGCGGAGTTTCACCAATCGCCGCACGAATATCTGCAAAAATACCGCATCAGCGAGGCGTGCTCTCTGTTGCGTGAAGGAAAGCTTACCGTCGCACAAGTGGCGGGGTCGGTCGGATTTAACGATCCGCTCTATTTTTCCCGTGTATTCAAGCAGGTGAAGCAATGTACCCCCACAGCGTACCAAAAAAAGAAAAAGGTATAATTTTTCCATAACTACTTTGCAATTTTTCTCTTGTTATACAACCTTCATTGACAGTGCGAAACAGCATGCTATACTTATAGCAAAGGAAGGTGAGCTCCTATGAAGCCAAAGCATTTTGTTCTTTTTCCGTGGGGTATGATTTCCCGCACGGGAGAACGTGCCGAAAAGCTGTTGGAAAGTATTAAAGAATGCGGGTTTAACGGTTCCTGCTTTGTAACCGAAAACGAGTTTGATATTTGCCGCAAGCTCGGCTTGGATATTTATTATTCCATGAACGATAACGGCGGACAGGAACGGCAGCTGCGTCACGAAATTGCCATGGCAGACCCTGCCGTGAGTGAAGAAGAGCTGCGTAATATCGTGTATGGTTTTCTGAAGGATTTGCCGAAAGATGTACATAGCGTGTACGTAACCGATGAACGTGGTACGGCGATGTTTCCACGTGTAAAATCGTGGCGGATTGTATCCGTGAGAAAGCACCGTGGGCAGAGCGGTATATTAATCTGTTTCCTAACTATGCGGTGTGCGGAGCACCCGATATGTCGCAGCTAGAAGTGGAAACCTACGAGGAATATTTAGAACGCTTCGCTACCGAGGTACAGCCGGATTTTATCAGCATCGATAATTATTACGTCAATATTTCCGACAACTTCAAGGACCCCAAAGGCAGAATCAGCTTTTTCAGCAATATGGTGCAGGCACGTGAAGTGTGCGACAAATACGATATTCCGTTTCAGTATGTGGTGTGCTGTAACCAGCTGCGGCATTGGCAGACCATTCCGACCCACGGCAATCTGGCTCTGCAGGGCTTTGCGTCCCTTGCCGCAGGTGCCAGGGCAATCAGTTGGTTTTTTGTATTTTGGACGTGGCGGATATCTGTATGCACCCATCGATGATAACACGGGTGAGGATATCAAAACGCCTACCTGGTATCTGTTGCGGGATGTCAACCGCCGCATTTTACCGCTGGGCGAGCTGCTGTTTGATATGGAATATAAGGGACTGTATTTCTCGGATACCACCGATATTCCGAGGGCAAAAGATATCACACAGTGTCCTGCCATAAAAGGGTTTACCGCAGACGGAGAGTGCGTGTGCGGCCACTATACCGATGCTGACGGCAGGGATACCGTTCTCGTGGTGAATGCAGACCTTACACAACCGATAAAGGTAGACCTTGACCTTGGCGGTGAGCTTGAATATTACAATACCGAACTCAAAAAATGGATGAAACCGCTGTTGACCAACCAAAAAGGCGACACGGGCGCAATGTGGTTAGAACAAGGTTGCGGTATTCTGCTTAGGAAGAAATAAAAAACACGGATGTGCTTGCACATCCTTGTTTTTTATTAACCGAATAACGCATCGGTAACCATCATAAGACAAAACCCTACCATTAAGGAGAAGGTGGCGCCACGCTGACTGCCGTGTGCATGGGTTTCGGGGATGATTTCGTCACTGATAACGTACAGCATGGTACCGCCTGCAAATGCCAATGCAAACGGAAGAATAAAGGAGGCCATACTCACAGCGAAGTAACCGATAAGGGTACCGACTACCTCAACAAGACCGGTCATCAATGCGGCAATAAAGGTGCGGCGGGGAGGAATACCTGCCGCCAGCATCGGCCCGATGATCACAAGACCTTCGGGGATGTTTTGGAGGGCGATGCCGCCTGCAATAATCAGGGCCTGTGCGGTGTTGCCCGAGCCGAAGCCGATACCTGCCGCCAAACCTTCCGGCAGGTTATGTATCGCAATCGCAGTTACAAATAAAAGCACCTTGCTTAACTGTGCGTTGCGGTGGTCTTCCTGCTCCACGCCTGCCAAAGAGTGTAAATGCGGCACAACCTTATCCACGACGTTCAGGAAAACCGCACCGGCGAAGATACCGGCAACGGTAATGATCCATCCGTGTTCTCCACCGTGCTCGAGAGACGGTACGATCAGACCGAACAGTGCCGCTGCAAGCATAATGCCTGCCGCAAAGGACAAAATGATGTCCGAAAACTTGTGGGATAATTTTTTGAAAATAAAACCGATAAGTGCGCCGAAAACGGTTGCACCGCCAACACCGAGTGCGGTCAATAATACGAGCTTCATGGGGAGGTTCCTTCCTTACTTGCTAAATACTCTTCGATGAAATGCACGGCAACCGCACCGTCTGCGGCGGCGGTGATGACCTGCCGCATCGCCTTGGTACGCACGTCGCCGATTGCGAATACACCGTCTATATTGGTTTTTGTGGTTTCATCTGCGATGATATAGCCGTGGTCATCCAAAGCAACGGCATCGCCTAAAAAGGCAGTGACGGGGTTTCTGCCGATACTGACAAACACACCGTCGCAAGCCACGGTACGCTGTTCGCCTGTCCGGACGTTACGTATGACAGCGGCACTAACACGTTTATCCGCTACGCAGGACACCACTGTGTTGTTCCACAGCATTTCGACGTTTTCCGCTTCTAAAAGCGGTGCGTGGTACAGGCGGGTGGCACGTAGGGTGTCACGGCGATGCACCACGTATACCTTTTTTGCAATGCGTGACAGGTACAGTGCGTCGGCTGCAGCGGAGTTACCGCCGCCAACCACCATAACGGTTTTATCCTTATAAAATCTGCCGTCGCAGTGTGCACAATAGTGCACACCTCTGCCGACAAGCTGTTGTTCGTTGGGGATACCGAGCGGACGTGGCTCGGCACCGCTGGCGATGACCACCGTCTTACCGACAAGGTCACCCGTAATGGTGTGTATCACCTTGTTGGCGTCGGCAACGTCCACACTGATAACCTCGCTGTAAGTGGTTTGGGCACCAAAACGCTCGGCACCTTGCCGCATTTGCATACCGAGGGTCAATCCGTCAACCCCTTCGTGAAAGCCGGGGTAGTTGTCAATGACATCGGTCAGTGCCATTTGTCCGCCTGCTGCCATTTTTTCGATGACAACCGTGGAAAAACCGGCACGTGCGGCATACAAAGCCGCACTGTATCCCGCAGGGCCGCCGCCGATGATGATGACGTCATATATTTTGTTCATTTTCAGTCCTCTAACAAAGCGAGAATGAGCGGCTTCGGCCGTGCACCTGCCTCAGAAGCAAGTACCTTGCCGTTTTGCATAACAACGAGGGTCGGGATGCTGAAAACCTCAAACTCCTCTGCCAGCTCCTGCTCGTTGTCCACGTTGATTTTGCCGACAAGGTACTGCGGATTTTCCTTGGCGATCTCGTCTACGATAGGGGAGACCATACGGCAAGGGCCGCACCAGTCGGCATAAAAATCCAACAACACCTTTTTGTCGCTGCTTCTTGCTAAATCAAAATTGTCTTTTGTAAGTTCGATAACTGCCATAATTTTTCTCTCCTGTCTTTATTCGTTGTTATTTAATAGTTTTTCTTCGGCATTTTCCAGCAAATGCTGAATGATGCCCCATTCTTCCTCGGTTTCAATGGGAAGAAGCTGTCCCTCGGACTGCTCGGGATTGTATATCGCTGCGAACACGCGCAGATTACCGTTTTCATCGGTGGTGTGGTCGGTATATACGATATAGTGCTTTTCGGTTTTGGTGTTTTCGAAGGTGAACAAGATTTCACATTCGACAATATCACCGTTTTCATTGCTGACACGGAAGGTCATATTCTTATCTTGCATAGTATGTCCTCTTTTGCACAGTTTTTTACAGTATAGCATACTGTCTGTCCAAAATCAATGTATACGACGTGAAAAAAGGAGGGAGATTTTACGAATCTCCCTCCTTGTTCGAGTCCCTATTCATTTGAAAGTAGTGACTTGTTTTGATACGACAAAGACATACCCATGTCCTTTTTTAAAAAGTGCGGAAATAATGCAGAAAGACACACTGGGTGTCTTTCTGTTGTTAGTTTTCGAAAAGAATTAGCGGATTCGCTTTGAATTGAAGCATGTTAGCAGTTTCAGCACCGTTATCTCCGCCTTTTCTCTGCAATGTGATTGTACCCAAGCGGATGTTTCCTTGTTTAGTGAATACCACTTGGCAATCACCCGCATAGATGGAGATTGCTTCGTTTACAGCAAGCAATCTCCAGTTATATGTGTCTTCATAGTTTTGAATGATTAATGACCATTCAGCCGCAAATCTGCCCCTACCACGAATAACGTCACTTATAATCATTATGAGGTTCTTTTTTAAAAACTTACGCAACAGTTCTTGTTCTTCGGGTGTAAATTCGTCAACGAACATAAGTCGGATCGTAGCCATGT
>JAZNXY010000116.1:0-14076 GCA_045594105.1 Acutalibacteraceae bacterium
ACACGGGCGGCACAGCTGGAGGAATATCCTTTTGTGGAGCAGGAGAAGCGTACCAATCACAACAACATAGATGCGTGGTATGACAACCTTGATTATGTTGCGAAAGAGGAGATTACCGTGCAGGGTGGTATGCAGGATTGGCACGAACTGGCAGGGATTGCGGATGCAGTGCAAGTGAACGAAGAAGGCACATAAAAAATCACCCCGTGCATTTTGGCACGGGGTGATTTTTTGGCTTTTTTAGTTGTCCTCAACAACCTTCTCGGGCGGCTGTTCGAGTAATTCGGGGTTTTTCAGATACCGCTTAAACGAACGGAATGCCAGAGCGAAGTAGCTGCCCGAGGCGATACGTTCATCCATAACCAGACCAACAGGAATGCAGCGGTCATGCACGATTTCACCGTCTAAGGTGCGGCGGGGCACCTCACGCATATTGCCCAGCGCCATACCGACGCTGGTGGTACCGAAATCGTATACGTGATGATAAATGTGGTTGGTACGGATGGAGGCCAGGTTGGTGATCAGCAAGCTGGCGTGGAACGGGCTGGCTTTGATAATCGCCTTAGGCAACAAGCCGTGTTTATCCATCCATTTGAAAATGGCAACACCGACACGCAGGAGACCGGGGATAGAGAGCAACACGTTAATGATTTTGTCGGTTGCGTTGGCGTTGTCGTATTTACGGTTATCGTCGATATATTCGGTGACCTTGCGGTGCACATCGAAAATGGTATCTGCGGGATCAAGGTAAATCTTGCTCATGGTTTCATCTTCACGAGAACCCGTTTTCAGCACCACCATACTTACCGTAACATCGTTGTGTTTGTAGATGTTGCGGTTGACAACAAAGCGGTTTAAGTGCGGAAACTCGGCCATGGTACGCAAGTATGCCGCCAAAATCAAGGTCATATGCGAAAACTTTACGCCTTCGGCAGCTTTTGCACGGATATATTTGTTCATCGGCTCTACCGGCAGATTCAAGGTAATCATATTCATCGAGTCGTGACGCTCGGTCATAATGTGCGGCACAACCCGGTAAATTACGTCTACATTTTTAACTTTTTTTCCGTCTGCTCTCAAAAAATCACCCAATTCACAATTTATTCACAAATGGCAGTATATCACAAAATTTGTCGATTGTCAATTTTTTGTTAACGCCTCGAGCAACGCTTTGTGTGCAGCGGCATTCTCCTTGGCGGCACCTTTGGCATCCGGCACGGCACGGACACCCCACCAAAGTGCAGGCAGCTGCTCGCTTTTTTCGGTGGCGAGCAGGGTGCCGCTGCCATCGGTTACGATAGCAACATTCAGCTTTTCAAACAGAGACGTACCTTCCTCGGTATAGGCGGCAACAAACTTCTGATAACAGGCGGGCTGCATAGCAAACAGCGTATATTCATCGGTGTAGAAGGACGCAATCAGCGTTTCCAGCGCAGGATTTCTCTCGCCTGCGGCAACGTCACCCACAGCGAGTGCACGCACCGCAATTTCCACCTCACCGTCACCGTCACGGTCGACGGCATAGGGGGTGAGCAGGGGCGGAATATGCTCTTCTGCCGCCGAAGGAATGGGGTTTTCGGTCACCACCGTTACGGTATAGTCAGGGGTGTTCTTTTTGAAAAGCGGCGGCAGGGCAACCACGAGCAGTGCCACTACGACCAGTATTTCTATGCACCAAAGGATATATTTACCCTTATTTTTCTGCCATTTCTCCTTTGGCGTCAGCGGGGTTACGTCGATATCCCCGAACGAGCTTTGAATATTGCGTTTATCCGTACGGATATACCATTCTCTCGACATACGCTCACCTCTTTTAAGTATCATACACTATTTTTGCGGATTATGCAATAAAAAAGCGGTGTGCGCTGCACACCGCTTTTCTCGGAAAGCTTATTTCTTTTTGGATTTGGTCACGTAGTTCAAAAACGCCGTGATACCGATGAGTACGCCCATAACGATGATAATGGTAAGCATACCGTTACCCATGTAGGGGAGATATTCCAAAAACTTGACGGGAATAAAATCAAAATTCATACTAAGCACCTCTCTTTATTAACCGAAGAAAGCGAGGATAAGACCGCCGGCGATAACCGAAGCGATCTGACCCGACACGTTTACACCGATGGAGTGCATAAGCAGGAAGTTCTGATTGTCTTCCGCAAGACCCATTTTGTGCACGATACGACCGGACATCGGGAATGCGGAGATACCTGCCGCACCGATCATCGGGTTGATCTTTTTCTTCAGGAACAGGTTTAAGAGCTTGGCAAACAGCACGCCGCCTGCGGTATCCATGATGAAGGCGACAAGGCCGAGGCCTAAAATGATAAGGGTCGGTACCTGCAGGAACTTCTCGTGCTGCATCTGGGTGGCAATGGTGATGCCAAGGAAGATGGTAACGAGGTTTGCAAGCACCTTCTGTGCGGTTTCGGAAATGGAATCCAGCACACCGCATTCACGGATAAGGTTACCGAACATCAGGAAGCCGACCAAAGAAGCCGCAGAGGGTGCAACCAGGGTTGCCACCACCGTGATGACGATGGGGAACAGGATGCGGGTGAGCTTGGAAACCTCTTTGGGCTCGTACGGCATACGGATCAGACGTTCTTTTTTGGTGGTAAGCAGCTTGATGATAGGCGGCTGAATAATCGGCACCAATGCCATATAGGAGTAAGCGGCTACCGCAATCTGCCCCTTGTATTCAGAGTTCAGCTTATTGGCAACAACAATGGCGGTCGGGCCGTCTGCAGCGCCGATGATGGCAATGGATGCCGCATCGTTTTCCGGGAAGAACATGGCTGCTGCACAAAGGGTGAAGAAAATACCAAACTGTGCTGCGGCACCGAAAATCATCAGCTTCGGATTGGTCAGCACGGGGCCGAAGTCAATCATAGCACCGATACCGATGAACAAAATGAGCGGGAACAGCTCGTTGGCAATACCGGCATTGTACAAAACGCTCAATGCACCGTGTTCCTCCACTACGCCGTTTACTACCTGGTCAACAGCACCCGAGAAGGGCAGGTTGACGAGAATGGTGCCAAAGCCGATAGGCAGAAGCAGGGTGGGTTCCATTTCTTTGGCAATTGCGAGATAAATAAGGATGCCGCCAATGGCCCACATAACCAGATGCTGCCATTGCAATTGGAAAAGACTTTCGTACAGAATTTCCATCTGATATTCTCCTTTTTATAAGATTTGTCGAGGGAATAAAAAAAAGACTCTCATTGCGTAGTTTACGCAATAAGAGTCTTGCTTTTTCATACAACGGCGGGTTTTTCAACCGTATTGACGCCGACTGTCACGCGGGTGCGTAAGCTACTCCCTCTTAACAGGGACATTTTACCACACTCTGCAAAAAGTTGTCAAGAAAATTATTTTCACTTGCGATTTTTCGACAGATATGCTATATTGACCTTGTGTGAGTTTATATACATATATAAAGGAGTTTTCATATGACAGCTTTTGCCGTGTGGCTGAATACCGTGTTCGGACCGATGGACACCGTGGTAGCACAGTTTTTCTTTGGTTTACACGAAGGCCCTCTGGGTGGCTTTTTTGATTTCTTTTTCCCGAACATCACCCATCTCGGTGACGAAGGATTGTTTTTTATCGCACTCGGCGTGGTGTTTTTGCTGTTCCCCCGCACCCGCAAGGCAGGTGCCGCCATGCTGATTGCGTTGCTGTTCGGCTTGTTCCTGACCAATATGACCATTAAGCCGTTGGTGGAGCGTCCCCGTCCGTACGTAGACGAGCTTGGCATCTTCCGTGAGTTTTGGGCGGCTATCGGTCACGGTACCGAAAGTGAGAGCGGCTCGTTCCCGTCGGGACACGCAACCTCCGCTTTTGCCGCCATGTTCGCTTTCTTCTGGGCATTGCCGAAAAAATACAGCTGGACAGGTCTTGTGTTTGCCGCCGTTATCGGTATGTCTCGTCTGTACATCCATGTGCATTATTGCTCGGACGTGCTGGCAGGTATGGTTGTCGGCTTTGTGTGTGGTACAGCGGCATATCTTATTTTCCACTATCTCGAAAAACGGCTGCAGAGGGCAGACACCCCTGCCGCAAGGTTTGTGTTAAACAGCTCTGTAAAAAATCTTTTTAAGAAAGCATAATTTTTTGACAAAATGAGGTGTTGGTATCCCAAATGGATAGTCACAGTATTATCTTAATCGTCGCTATTATTGTTCTGACTGGTTTGTCTGCATTTTTCTCCGCCACCGAAACCGCATTTATGTCCTTAAACCGTGTCAAAATCAAAAATCTGGCACAAGTAGGAAACAAAAAGGCGAAACGGGTGTTGCGGCTTTCGGAAGATCCCGACCGTCTGTTGTCCACCGTGCTGATTGGCAACAACATTGTGAACATCGCATCTGCGTCCCTTGCCACCATTTTCTTCGTACAGCTGTTTCAGGGGAACGGTGCTACGATTTCAACCGTTGTGATGACGGTGGTGGTATTGCTGTTTGGCGAGGTCACTCCCAAGGGCATCGCAAAAGAGATGCCGGAAAAATTTGCAATGAGTGTCGGCGGTGTCGTTTCGTTTCTGGCCACCGTGTTTACCCCTTTTAATTTCCTGCTTGTCAAATTAAAAGGTGCTATCAGCAAGCTGTTTAAGGTGGAAGAGGAAAGCGGTATCACCGAAGAAGAGCTGCTCACCATCGTAGACGAAGCGGAGCAGGAGGGCGGTATCGACAGCGAGGAAAGCGAGCTGATTCGTAACGCAATTGAGTTTACCGACCGTGAGGCAAAGGACATTTTAACACCTCGTGTTGACCTGACCGCCGTAGAGATAGGCATACCCCCCGAGGAGCTGGCGGCGGTGTTCCGTGAAACCGGCTTTTCCCGTATTCCTGTGTACAAGGAAACGGTGGACACCATTATCGGCATTGTCAACGAGAAACAGTTTTATAATGCCTTGGCACAGGGCGGTGCAAATATTGCCGATTTGCTGCAGACCGCATTATGTGTGCCGCCGTCGGTGAAGATTTCCGCTCTGTTAAAGCAGATGCAGGAGAAAAAAACGCACATGGCGGTGGTCGTGGACGAGTTTGGCGGCACCGAAGGCATTGTCACTCTGGAAGACATCGTGGAGGAATTGGTCGGTGAAATCTGGGATGAGCACGACGAGGTGGAGGATACCACACGTGAGGTGGCACAAAACACCTTCACCGTACCCGCCTCTATGTCCCTTGCGGATTTCTTTGAGGAGTTTAACATAGAAGAGGAAACCGATGTTGCCACCGTAAACGGTTGGTTGCTGTCCCACATCGGCAAGATTCCCGAGGTGGGGGACAGCTTCGACTTCGAGCATATCACGGTGACCGTATTAACCACCGATGAGCTGCGTGCCGGCGATTTGCAAATCACCGTTCGCCCACACGAAAAGAAAACCGAAGAAGACGAATAAAAAAAGGAACGTATCTTATGATACGTTCCTTTTTTCTTATTCCGTTTCGCTGTTGTCTGCCATCGGGAGCTCGTCCAGAAGATCGCCTAAGGTGACATTGTCAGACATAACGTCAGCAGGTGCCTCTTCCGCTTTTTTGCGTGGTGCAGGCGGTGCGGGCTGCGGCTGCGGCAACGTGTGTGCGGGCTTCTTTTTGCGTGTGATCAGCAAAAGCAGGAGAAATGCCACAAAGCTGATAGCCGAAATCAGCACGCCTGTTGTCAGCCCCTTGGGCATATACGAGAAGGTGATATCGTGGTTGCCGAGTGCGATGTCAAAGCACAAAAATGCGCCCTGTGAGCCGTCGGCATTGAGATCACCGACAGGATAGGTTTCTACCTCTTTACCGTCCACCGTCACCGACCAGGAGGCATCGTACGGAATGGAGGTGAATACGGTACCGTTTTCGGAAGCGTTTAAGGTGCCGTTGATGCGGCGGTCAGAGAAAGAGGATACCGTAAGACCGTCCTTTTGCAGTACGGCAATTTTTTCTTCCAGCACGGCGTTGTCCAGAGCGGCAATGAAAATGTTGCCGGAGACGGCACGTTCGCTGGTGATGCTTACCTCTACACGATACCCTTCCTCCAAGGTGCCTGCATCAATGATGTACGGCTCGCCGAGGGAGGCATCATAGGTCGCTACCGTTTCGTAAGCGGTATTATAGATGGTAATGCTGCCGGATTTTGCTGCGGTACAGTCTACAAAGATGTAGTACGCAGCGGTGCTGTCAATGATCGCTTCAAATACCGCATCGTCGGTTTCGTCGCAGTTAAAGCGTGTTTCTCCATAGGTGGAGGCAAAAGCGGCGCTGCCCGGCGTGACGAAAATCGGTGTGAAGCTGTACAAGGCACGGGCGTCCTCCGTAAATGCCGTATACAGTGCCTCCTGTGTCGCAAACGGATCGTACGGTGCCACCGTAAAATTGGAAACGTTGGAGGAAACACGGAACGCCAATGGCAATGCCAGGCGATGACGGTACAGATAATACGGATGATTTTCGGTACCTGCGGTACCGATTTTTTCTAAATAGGGGTGTGTGATGTCGGATTGCAGAGCGAGGTATTTGAGGTTGAGCAGTGCATCCACCGACGGCACAAAGCTCTGATACAGATAACTGTTGACACCGTTGACCGCATACCCGAGATTACCTAAAAGGCGGGTGGTGTGGTAATAGTTGCTGGAGGAGAAGGAGGTCAATCCTCTGTAGTGATACAAAGCGGTGTCTACGCAGGTACGCATCGGCAGGAACTCCGCACGGTAGAAATTGCCGTTTTCTGCCGCATCCGCCGCCGCTTCCAGCTTGGCAACCGCATCCGCTGCCGCCACATGCTCTTCGTTGGCAAGATATCCGCCACGGTCGGTATAATACTCGTTGCCGTTGAGGGTGTCGAGGGAAACACCGGCACTGATTGTCATTTCCACGATACACACCGCCGCCAGCACCATATATGCCGAACGGACGGCGAGCTTGTGATGCTTTATCAGCAGAAGAATGCCGCAGTATACCGCTGCCAACAGCAAGGATACATATACGGGTGCAAACACGGCCGCACCGTCACCCTGCACCGCCTCGTACAGAGCAATATACGCAACGATGCCGAAGAAGGTACCACCCAGCTGCTTGTGGGTGACATCCCGAAGGTGCGGCAGCATGGCGGTTGCGGCAAGCAGTACCGCAAACACATACAGGAAGGAGAAGCGGTACGGCAGATCATTGGGAGAATGCAGGCCGTGCCACACCAGGTCGAATACGTTTACCGTGAAGCTTAAGCCCAACACGCCGACCAGACCGCCGTATGCCAAGCGACGACGCAGCGGTATGGTTTTGGTGGTGAGCAACAGCGGCACCAAAACAACCGGCAGTATACCGCAGAAAATGTTGGGCAGATTGCCCGAACGAATGGTGGGCACCATGCCAAACAGCTGCTGTGCGGGCACACGGAACAGTGCAAAATTGGCCTTAAAATCGGGCAGCACCTCACCTGCCGCCGAGGTATATTGCAGTGCAAACACAACAGGGAGAAGGAGGCACATCGCAAGACCGCCGCCAATTAAGGAGGCAAGTGCAAAGCGGAAGCCCGCACGGAAGAAAGCACCGCCTGTATGATGACTGCGGAGAATGTATACAAAGAAATATAAAACGAGGAACACGCACACCATAAAGCCGATATAGTAGTTGGTAAACAGGATATACGCAAGGGTCAGCACGTAAACACCGTATTTGCTTTCACGCATCATACGTTCAAAGCCGAGCACGGCAAGCGGCAGAAGCATCACACCGTCAAGCCACATAATGTTCCAGGAATACGCAAGCATATACATAGACAGCGAATAGCTGAGGGAGAGTATCACTACTGAAAAATCTCTGCGACGGAACACGTATTGTACGCAGGCGGTGAACATTGCAGCCGCAATGGCATTTTTCAGCAGGGTGATCACGAGGATGCCCTCGGTCAGCATGCTTTCGGGGAACAGCGTGAGCAGCAGGTTGAAGGGGCTGGCAAGGTAGTATCCAAACAACGAAATGAAGTTGGCACCGATGCCCGTTTCAAAGGTGTACAGCGGATTGCCGCCGTGTAATATCATTTCCCGCAGCTGTGCCAACAGCGGCGCATACTGATGATGCATATCCACGATCATCAGCGACTCTCTGCCGAACGGCCATACACCGAGCCATATATAGCTGAGCGCCATAGCAAGCAGGCCGAGCATACCGCTGAGCAACGGATAGTACACCGCATCCACCCGAGGTGTACGGAAACGCTGGGTGGGCAGGCAGGTATATAACACAGCGGTCAGAAGTCCCGACAGCAATGCCGAAAAGCCGAAGCTGTATGCATATTTCTGGCGAAGGGTTTCAAAGGTAATGGCTTGGGACAACGTAAAGGTACACACCGCCGTCAGCAGAATGAAAATACCGCCAAGCAGCATTTTCGTTGACAGAGGTACGCCGTTATCCAGACCGTTTTTTCGGTTGATTTTCATTGTGCTCCTCCTATATCGGATAGTTACATTCATAATATCATACATTTTATAAAAAGTAAATCATTGCCGCCTATCATTTTTTCGTTCTCGGATACATATTCTGTTAAAAAAGAAGGGAGCGACAAAAATGGAGATGCATTTTTATCCGGAAGGAACATTACTGAACACACCCCAAAACGAAGAATGGGTAAGCACCCAAAGCGGTCTTGCTACAGCGGCAATGGAAGGTGCTGTATTGGAAGGGCGGGTGGCGATGTGTGATGCCCGACACAACCTGCATATCGAGCTGCCGTGTATGAAAGGGATAATTTCTCGGGAAGAAGGGGCGATTGGCATTGCGGAGGGCGTCACAAGGGATATTGCGTTGATTTCACGTGTCGGCAAGCCGGTCAGCTTTATGGTAATCGGCTTTGAAAATACGGTGGACGGGATTCGTGCGGTGTTGTCTCGCAGGGCGGCACAGGAGGCGTGCCGCAACTGGTATTTCACCCACCGACAAACAGGGGACATCATACGGGCACAGGTTACACGGCTGGAAAGTTTCGGTGCTTTTTGTGATATCGGCTGCGGAGTCACCGCCTTAATGCCGATTGCCGGCATGTCGGTGAGCCGTATTTCTCATCCACGCGACCGTGTTGCTGTCGGTATGGAGGTGTGTGCCGTCATTTTATCTATGGAGGACGGCAGAATCTGTCTTTCGCAGAGGGAGCTGCTTGGCACGTGGGAAGAAAACGTGTCACAGTTTTCGCAGGGAGAAACGGTGATGGGCATTGTGCGGTCGATAGAACCGTATGGTGTGTTTATAGAGCTGACACCGAATCTGGCGGGTCTTGCGGAGCCACGTGACGGTCTCACGCCCGGGCAAACGGTCAGTGTGTACATAAAAAGTATTCTGGCGGATAAAATGAAGGTGAAGCTGATTGTGATTGATGAGGGCGGGGTGGCGCCGCCACCGACAGTACCGCATTACTTTATTTCCGAAGGGCATATAGACCGCTTTGTATATTCGCCGCCTGCATCGGATAAACGTGTTGAAATGGTATTTTAAGTCTTTTTCCTGCGAAAATGGTGTTTTTCGCAGGATTTTTCTTGCAAAACAAAAGAAAGTTTTGTATACTCATTGTGTGTGACTTGTAAAGGAGGCATTTAGGTGAAAAAACGCGTGCTTTTTGTGTTTGTCTGCCTGTGCCTTCTTATGTCCTTCGCCGCCTGCCGCGGTGAAGAGGAGGGCGGCGGCTTTGGCTTTTCCCTTGCCGCTGAGCCGAAACAGATCGATCCGCAGACCGCTGCCGATACCGCTTCGCTTGCGGTGATTGATGCGGTGTTTGAAGGGCTGACCCGTGTGGAAAACGGCAAGGTGGTGCCTGCCGCTGCCGATTGGACGGTGTCCGCAGACGGATGCACCTATACCTTTACGTTGCGGACAAGCTGTTGGAGCACCGTGACGGTACGTGGTACCCAAACGGGTTTTGAAGAACCTGTTTTGGTGACGGCATACGACTTTGAGTTCGGTATCCGCCGTGCCGCCGATCCTACAACCCATTGTCCGTACAGAGAGCTGCTGCGTGGCATTGTCAATGCGGACGCGGTGTTAAAAGGAGAAGCATCTTCTACCACTTTAGGCGTGAAAGCGGAAAACGACAACACACTGGTTATTACCCTGGATGCGCCCGACCCGACCTTTTTGGCTCGTCTGGCAACCCCTGCTTTTATGCCGTGCAGCCGTGAGTTCTTTGCCTTTACGGCGGGACGGTACGGGCTGGAGACGAAATATATCTTGTGTAACGGTGCGTTTTATGTGTCGGGGTGGGACCATAATGTTTCGGTCACCCTGCGTAAAAATACGCAATATCACGCAGCGGCAGATATTTTACCGACCTTGGTGAAATACCGTGTCACCAAGTCTGCTGACGAAGATTTTGAGCTGCTGACAAAAGGATATATCGATGCGGCGTTTGTGCCTGCAGACAGGTTGGACGAAGCAAAAACGGCAGGCGCACGTCTCGTAGAAATGCAGGACACGGTGGAGTATCTGTGGATCAACACCTCTCTGGAAACGCTTGGCAATGCCAATGTGCGTCGTGCACTGCGTGATGCGATAGAGTGGAATGCTTTGCGTGAAAATCTGCCGCAGACATACGTGGCGGCGACCGGCTTTGTTGCTCCTGCAGCTGTGGCAGGCAGCAAGCCATATCAAAGCACTGCCATATCGCTGACAACCGATACACAAGCGGCAAAAGCGGCACTGCAAAGCGGCCTTGAGGCATTGGAGCTGGAGAAGCTGCCCGCTTTGACGCTGCTGTCGGCGGAGGATACCGACAGCGCCAATCTGGCACGGTATATTGCACAATCGCTCACAAAGAATCTCGGTATTCGTTGTGATTTGGATTTGGTGGACAGAGAAACCCTGTCCGCACGTGTAACCGCCGGCAACTATCAACTGGCGATTTACGAAAAAACAGGACGTGGTCTTACCGCAACCGAAAACTTACAAATGTTTACGTCTGCAGCACCCAACGGCAACTATGCAAGGTATGCGGACGAAACGTATGACGCACTGTATGCGGCGGCTAAGGATACCGCAAGTGCAGCTGCGGCATTGGAAACCTATTTGCTGGATACCTGTCCTGCACTGCCGCTCGGGTTTTGCACCCGATATTACGGTGTGCGGGAAGAGGTGAGCGGCATCACGGTAGCCCCCTTTAACGGCGGGCTGTACGGCGCACCGCTTGCCTTCAGGCAGGCAAAAAGAGACAAATAAACGGTGAAGGTCACCGAGGAGGTATATACTATGGCAAAAATTCAGATGAAAACACCATTAGTCGAGATGGACGGCGACGAAATGACCCGCATCCTGTGGCAAGCAATCAAAGACAAATTGCTTACGCCCTTTGTGGACCTCAAATGTGAGTATTACGATTTGGGTCTCCCGTATCGTGATGAAACTGCGGATAAGGTTACCGAAGAAGCGGCACTCGCCATTAAAAAATACGGTGTTGGCGTCAAATGCGCCACCATTACCCCCAACGCACAGCGTGTGGAGGAATATAAGCTGAAGGAAATGTGGAAAAGCCCCAACGGCACCATTCGTGCGGTGCTGGACGGCACCGTGTTCCGTGCACCTGTTGTGGTGAAGGGCATTACCCCTACCGTATCCACCTGGAAAGCGCCTATCGTGCTTGCACGTCACGCATACGGCGACGTATACCGTGACACCGAATTGAAAGCACCTGCAGGCGGCAAGGCGGAGCTGGTCGTTACCGATAAAGACGGCAACGAGACCCGTGCTTTGATTCATGACTTTGAAGGAGACGGCATCATTCTCGGTATGCACAACACCGACGCATCCATTATGAGCTTTGCACGTGCGTGCTTTAACTACGCACTGGATCAGAAGCAGGATTTGTGGTTCTCCACCAAAGACACCATTTCCAAAACCTATGACCACCGCTTCAAAGACATTTTCGCAGAGATCTATGAAGCAGACTACAAAGAAAAGTTTGAAGCGGCAGGCATTGAATACTTCTACACCTTGATTGACGATGCGGTGGCACGTGTGGTGCGTTCCACAGGCGGCTTTATCTGGGCGTGCAAAAACTATGACGGCGACGTGATGAGCGATATGGTCGCTACCGCATTCGGCTCCTTGGCGATGATGACCAGCGTGCTGGTATCTCCCGAGGGCAACTACGAATACGAAGCGGCACACGGCACGGTGACCCGCCACTATTACCGTCACCTGAAGGGCGAAGAAACCTCCACCAACTCGGTCGCAACCATCTTTGCGTGGAGCGGCGCTCTCCGTAAACGTGGCGAGCTGGATAACCTGCCCGAGCTGATGGCATTTGCCGATAAGCTGGAAAAAGCCACCCTCGATACCATTGAGAGCGGTGTGATGACCAAGGATTTGTACCTCTTGTCCACCCTGCCCGAAAAGAAAGCGGTAAACTCGATGGAGTTCCTCGATGCTATCGCAGAAAGATTGGCACAGTAAGGAAAAGCCGCAACAGACACCGTCTGTTGCGGCTTATATATAATGTGTTATATAAGGAGATAGGCGAACAAGGTCAGCAAAGAGGTGTTGCCGCCGTTTTGGGACAGTATCAGAAACAGCAACAGCAGTAAAAAGCGGTCATCGTTTTGTTGTGGTTTTTTTGGGGTGCCTTCTCCGTAGGTGGGGGCATGCCCGAGCAAGCGCTGTGACCGTTCCTGCATTTCCCGTACCCGCTTTTCTGCCGCTTGTAAGGCGGCGGTATCACTGTCCACCTACAATACCCCCTGTTCCTTTAATATATTGGCGAGCCGTATCCATTTTAAGATTTCCATGGCATCGTCTAACCGCTTTTGCCGTTCCCCGTGCAGATACGGACGGAGTGCGGATAACAGCTTGGTGCTGTCGTCCTCTTTTTGCATAGCGGCGAGCAGCGGTGCGGCTTTGGTGAGCAGTGACAGGTCGGGTGCCGCCGCCTTGGGCGGTGCAGGCGCTTTCGTGCCGAGCAAGCCGTCAAGCAGGGCGGTTGTGTCGGTGTTCTCTCCCAAAATCCCTTGCAGCTGTCCGGCTGCCTCCTGTAATTTCTGCATGCCGTCGGGGGAGGAGAGTAAGCTTTGCAGCTTTTCACTGATATCTGCCATATCATTCCTCTCCGAGCAGGCCTTGAAGCATCGCTTTTACCTGCGGATTCTGTAAAAGTGCCTGCGGGTCGCCGCCGAGCATACTGTCCATTCTGCGCTTGGCGTCGGGGGATAGTCCTAAATGCGAGGTGTCTCCCGTTTGTACCGTCTTGGCGAGCTCCTCTTCCGAAATGCCGAGCTTTGCGGATGCGAATTGCAGCAGTGCCGATAGCTGCTGTGGGGTGAGATTTGCCATACACCATCATCCTTTGTACAGAGATGATACACTCTATGAAAGAAAGGGGCGCTTTATGTGCGTGTTTTGATTTTTTCGGATTCTCACGGTGACGGATATGCTTTGCGTGACGTGCTGCTGCGTCACCCCGATATTACCACCGTCATTCATCTCGGTGACGGTGCGAGAGAGGCGGAGGATGCCGCCGAGCAGTTTCCCGACTATACCTTTTATATAGTACGTGGCAACTGCGACTATGCGGGTCTGGCACCCGACAGCCGTTTTGAGACGATAGGCGGCAAAAAGGTGTTTATGACCCACGGTCACCGCTTTAACGTGAAGTTTGGGCTGTACACCTACGATTGCGTCGCAAGGGAACGTGGTGCGCACGTGGCATTGTTCGGTCATACCCACCAGCCGTTTGAGGATTATAATGATGGGATGTATCTTTTTAACCCCGGCTCCCTCAGAAGCGGCAGCTACGGCATCATGGACGTGTCTGCCGCAGGTGTGATTTTCCGCCACTTAAAGCGGTAAAAACACAGTATATTGTTGTCATAAAACCACTCAACCACAAGTCAAAAAAAGTTGTGAAAAAAGTTTGAAAAAAATTAAAAAAAGGTGTTGACAAAACGGAAAATGGGTGGTATTATAGCAAAGCTGTCCCGAAAGAGACGGCGCAGGACCTTGAAAATTAAACAACGAGACAAGAACACTTTACCCGTTAATTCACATCGAAAGATGCAAGTGGGTGAGAGGCCCACGAAACACAGACGCATAGCGTCGATGAGTCAAC
>JAZNXY010000117.1:0-1652 GCA_045594105.1 Acutalibacteraceae bacterium
ATCGGATAAAAAAGGAGAACGAGGATGAAAAAAAGAGGATTAGCATTGTTGCTGGTATGCTTTATGGTGCTGTCGATGGTACAGATTGCACCCGTAGCGGTATCGGCAGAAGAAGGCGAGATTATTATTACGCCTACCGCAGAGACTTGCTTTGAGTTTACGGGCTGGACAGGGTCGTCGGGTTTAAAACGGTATGACGGCAAAACCGTAGCGCCCATCGGTGGCGGTGTGGCAAAGTTTGAAGCCCCGGCATCCCTTTCGGGCTGGACAGATATTTATTACTGGATTCCAAGCTACGCATCCGGGTATACTTCGGGCATTACCTGTACCGCAACGGTCATTTTAACCGATGCGGAGGGCAATGAAAAGCGGTTTACGGTGTATGTGGACGAAGGAAACGGCGGATTTTGGGCAAAGATTGGCTGTGCCGATCTTTCGGCAACCGAAACCGAAATTTTTAATGTCACCACCGGTTCGGGTACATCCCGTCTGACAAATGTTAAATTTGTGCCGGGCGGTTCTCCTGCGTATGTGGTAACCTTAGACGATTTTACCAGCACGGGCGGATGCAAGGTTGTTTCGTATGACGGGGCGTATAACGGCCGTGTATTCCAGTCCGAAAGCACCAAAAACGGCAATGCGGTTTTAATCACCGATAAACTGCCTGCAGGGGAGTATTATGTGTATGTGCATTCTGTGGACTTTGCTTACAGAACGGGCGCAAGACCGTTTTGTCTTGTGGCAAACGGTGCAGAATACAGAAAGACCGAAAGCTTAAATTTCGGTACACATCTTAAAGGCACAGAGCTGGAAAATACGGTTTCATCCGATAAGGATGTAACAGCTTATTTCAACTGGGAAAAAATGGGGTATCCGAGTGATACCATCACGGTAGGCACAGACGGCAAGCTGCAGCTGGAATTAAAGCCTCTCGCCACTTTTGCGCGTGTGGATGGTCTGCTTCTTACCACAGACCCCGATTTTGTGATTTTTGATACCATGGACGGTGCGGTGGCTTCCTGCGAGCGGTTCCCCTCGCTGATTCCTTTTGAAGAAAATATTCCGTTCCCCGAAAATGCAAAGGGAGCTTTGAGCAATGTAACAGACACAGCTGTACTATCTAATGATTATACCACCGTATCCTTTAAAAAGGGTACTTCTGCGGGCAACCGTACAGTGGTGCAGAGAGAAATCAAGGTGGGCGATGTAACCACCGTGCCCTTTGAAAACGGCGTGGGCTTCTTAGGTATGTATGCAAACAGCGTTGTAAACTATCAAAGCGGCGGCTATTACGGTGTGTTTAACATCAATATGCCTAAAGAAGATGGCACAAATCTGCAAAAAAACACCTCAAATGTGTTCTATGCAGGTGCGCCTGAATGGCTTGTGCCGAATACCTTAGAGCAGATTGACCCCAATACCGTTCGCATGACTGCTGACGGTACATATGTATCACTTGTTGCGGACTGGACCCTTACGGCAAACGACAAAGAGCCGAAGGTTACCGTAACCTATACCGTGAAAAAAGACGGTGAATACTCCTTTGGTCTGTTTAATGAAGTAAACGAAATTCCAAAGAGCAAGGTCGGGTATGTGTTAAATCCGTACCGCTGGCAGGAAAGCCGGTATCCGTCAAGTCGGATCGTAGCCAT
>JAZNXY010000118.1:0-7639 GCA_045594105.1 Acutalibacteraceae bacterium
CCATGGCACGTGTGGCACATCGTGAAGGTTATCCCGAAATCGGTCTTTACTGGGAAAAAGCCGCTTACGAAGAGGCGGAACATGCCGCAAAATTTGCGGAGCTGCTCGGCGAAGTGGTTACCGATTCCACCAAGAAAAACCTCGAGATGCGTGTAGATGCTGAAAATGGCGCTACCATGGGTAAATTCGAACTTGCGAAACTCGCAAAAGAGTTAGGTCTTGACGCTATCCACGACACCGTACACGAAATGGCTCGCGACGAAGCTCGCCACGGAAAGGCATTTGAAGGTTTGCTCAACCGTTACTTTCGCTAACCAAGAGCAAAAAGTAGACCCCACTGCCCTGTTCAAACTTTCTTACGGTTTGTTTATACTGACCGTCAAAGACGGTGAAAAGGACAACGGTTGCCTTATTAACACAGCTTTTCAGGTTTCGGAAAATCCCACCCGCATTGCCATTTCTTCACAGAAAGGCAATCTAACCCGAGAAATTATCGAAAAAACGGGCGAGTTCAATATCTCGGTACTCACCGAAGATGTCCCCTTTGAAGTCATCCGTCATTTCGGTATGCAATCGGGCAGGGATGTGGATAAGTTTGCGGAGTGCACCGAAGAACACCGTGCCACTAACGGTATTCTCTATATCCCGAAATATACAAACGCCTATATTTCGGTTAAGGTAGAAAAAACCACCGACCTTGACAGTCATATACTGTTTATCGGTGAAATTACCGAGGCGAAGGTTCTGTCCGATGCTCCCTCCTGCACCTATGCACACTACCATAAAGCTATCAAAAAGAAATTCTAAAAAAAGAACCGATGTGTAAAACACATCGGTTCTTTCTCTTTAATCTTCGAAACCATTCGGATTCTGGGATTGCCAGCGCCAGGTGTCGCGGCACATATCCTTCAAATCTTTTTCAGCAACCCAACCGAGCATTTCCTTTGCCTTTGCAGGATTGGAGTAGCAGGTCGCCACGTCACCGGGGCGACGGGGCACGATTTTATACGGTACAGGCACACCGTTGACCTCTTCGAAAGTTTTGACAAGGTCAAGCACGCTGCAACCGTTACCGGTACCGAGGTTAAACACCTCTGCACCGCTATGTGCCAAGGCATAATCGGTTGCTTTTACGTGACCTTTGGCAAGGTCTACTACATGGATATAGTCACGCACACCGGTACCGTCAGGGGTATCATAGTCGTCGCCAAACACCGAGAGGAAGGGACGTTTGCCGATAGCAACCTGCGACACGTACGGCATCAGGTTATTGGGAATGCCGTTCGGATTTTCGCCAATCTTACCACTTTCATGCGCACCAATCGGATTAAAGTAGCGAAGCAGCACAACGCTCCATTCGGGATCAGAAATACACACGTCTTTGAGGATTTCCTCAATCATATATTTGGTGCGGCCATACGGATTGGTACAATCCCCCGTCTTATAGGTTTCAATAAGCGGAGAAACATTAGACATACCGTAAACAGTAGCGGAAGAACTGAAAATCATACGTTTACAACCCGCCTCTGCCATTACCTGGCACAAGGTCACCGTGCCGCCGATATTGTTATCGTAATACTCGAGAGGTTTTGCCACCGATTCGCCGACCGCCTTCAAACCCGCAAAATGGATAACCGCTTCAATTTTGTGTGCTTTGAAAATCTCACGAAGACCCTCAGCGTCACGGATATCACATTCATAAAACGGAATATCCTTGCCCGCCAGTTCTTTGACACGTGCCAATGCTTTGGGACTGGAATTATAATAGTTGTCCAAAACAACGATGTCATATCCCGCCGCAATCATTTCAAGACAGGTATGAGAACCAATAAATCCACATCCGCCCGTAATAAGTATTGCCATTTTCATCCCTCCGTTGTATAATAGAAACAAAGAGTTCTCTTCGTGAATAGTATAACACCATCCGAAGAAGAATTCAATGGATTTTTGTTGCATCAATATGCATAATATGGAAGGAGCTTGACTATGGAAAACAAAAAACCGACCCTTGTGATTATGGCAGCAGGTATGGGCAGCCGTTTTGGCGGGCTCAAGCAGTTAACCCCCGTCGGCCCTGCCGGCGAGCTGATTATTGACTATTCCATCCACGACGCACTCGCCGCCGGCTTCGGCGACGTGGTTTTTGTCATCAAGCATGCAATTGAAGACGCTTTCAAAGAACATATCGGTAATCGTATTGAAAAATACTGTCCTGTCACCTACGTGTATCAGGAGCTGGACAAATTGCCCACGGGCTTTTCCGTGCCCGAAGGCAGAGAAAAGCCGTGGGGCACGGGACATGCCATTTTATGCTGTAAAGGTGCTATAAATGGTGCATTCGCAGTTATCAACGCAGATGACTATTACGGCAGAGAAGGATTCCGTTTGTTGGCAGAGTTTTTAGCAAAACCGCAGACCGACGGCAAAAAGCATCTCGCTATGGCCGGCTATATGCTTAAAAACACCCTGACCGAAAACGGCTACGTTTCCCGTGGTGTTTGCGAAACCGACGAAAACGGCAAGTTAGTATCCCTTGTAGAACGTACGCACATCGAAATCAAAGATGGTGTTCCGCAGTTTACCGAGGATGACGGTGCTACCTGGACAGCATTACCGCCCGAAACCCCCGTATCCATGAACTGCTGGGCATTCCCTGCGGGATCTCTTGACAGCTTTGAAAGCTTGTTTATTGATTTCCTGAAAGAAAAGGGCGGTGAGCTCAAATCCGAGTTCTATCTCCCGAGCGTTGTCAATCATATGATGGCTTCGGGCGAAGCGGATGCCACCGTTCTCACCACCCCCGACAAGTGGTACGGTATGACCTATGCCGCTGATCTGCCCGCTGTACGTGAGGCGTTGGCTTCTATGGCAAAAGAAGGTATCTACGCAGAGAAACTGTGGGACAGATAAGGAGAAAACAAATGGGTATTACAAAACAATCTTTCGGTAAAATTCACGACGATATTGAAGTGACAAAATACACCATTACAGGTGAAGGTGGACTTTCCGTATCTGTTTTGGATTTGGGTGCCGCTTTACATTCTGTTATGTTTGACGGCAAGGACCTGCTTATCGGCTATCCCGATGCCACCTCCTATGCAGAGGGTGGTGTGTATTGCGGCGCTGTTGTCGGCCGTTTCGCCAACCGTATTGCAGGCGCAAAATTCACCTTAAACGGTGTCGAACATCACCTTACCCCCAATTGGCGCGGTGTGCACCACATTCACGGCGGCAACGTCGGTTTTAACCAAAAGATGTGGACAATGAAAGAGGTGGACGACACCACCCTTTCCGCTACCATGTTCTCCCCTGACGGCGAAGAAGGATATCCCGGAAATTTGACCTTGACAGTCACCTACTCCGTGGAAAAAGATAACACGTTGAGAATTCGGTATTATGCCGAAACGGACAAAGATACGGTTGCCAACCTCATCAGCCATGGATATTTTAATCTCAACGGCGATGAGGGCGAAAATGTTTTCAATACTACCATACAGGTGTTTTCGGATACGTATGTTACCACAAACGACGATCGCTTCCCCATTGGCACACGCAAGGTAGACGGTACGCCCTTTGACCTGAGAGAGCCAACACTGCTTGGAGATATCATACTTTCCGAACACCCTTTAATCGCCCCGTACAAAGGCCTTGACCACTGTTTTGCCTTATCCGAGGAGCAGGGCACCTATCGTCCTGCAGTACGTGCAGAGAGCAAAAAGACGGGCATTGCAGTGACCTGCTATACAGATATGCCGGGTGTACAGATTTACACACCCCGTATATTCGATTCAAAACACGTCGGCAAGCACGGTCCTTTTGTGGAATACCAAGCATTCTGCATGGAAACCGAAAATTTCCCCGATGCCCCCAATCACCCCGATTTCCCGTCCTGTGTTATCAAAGCGGGTGTTCCGTATACATCGGTAACGGCATACAAGTTTGAAAAGGTCAATTGACTTTTTTCGACAGACAGAGTATACTATGTAATATAAACCTAATGGAGGAGCCGCTATGCGTGTGATTACCGGTACCGCCCGCGGTTGCCGTTTGGAAACATTGGCAGGTGAAGCCACCCGTCCTACCACAGACAAGGTGAAAGAGGCGGTATTTTCTGCTATTCAATTTGACCTGCCGTACAAAAAGATTCTGGATGTATTCGCAGGCTCGGGACAGCTTGGCATCGAGGCATTAAGCCGTGGTGCGAAGCATTGTGTGTTTGTGGATCAAAGTAAAAAAGCGACGGAAGTCATCCGCCGCAACCTGCAAACAACACGATTGTCCGACAAGGCACAGGTTGTAGTCGCAGATGCTTTGGGATTCCTTGCACGCACCAACGAGCGCTTTGACATTGTGTTTCTTGATCCACCCTATGCCTCCTCCCTGTTGATTCCCGCTTTGGAAGGTGCTGCCAAAAAGCTGAATGCAGGCGGCATTATCGTCTGCGAAAGCGACGACGGCACGGCTTTACCCGAAGCTATCGGTGTGCTGTCCGTATATCGTACCTACCAATACGGCAGAATACACATTACTGTTTATCGCTGAAAGGATGGGCGCTATGAAAATCGCCGTTTGCCCCGGCAGCTTTGACCCCGTTACCAACGGACATTTGGATATTATCCGCCGTGCGGCAGCTCTGTTTGACAAGGTGATCGTTGTGGTGATGACCAACAACGCCAAGCACCCTGTTTTCACGAAGGAAGAACGGGTAGACATGATCAACCGCTGCACCGTTGACCTGCCCAACGTCGAAGCGGATGCTTTCGACGGACTGTTGGCAGACTATGTCAAGCAGAAAAAGGCCATAGCCATTGTCAAGGGCTTGCGCGCTATGTCGGATTTTGAATATGAGTTTCAGATGGCGCTTACCAACCGCAAGTTATATCCGCAAGCGGAGACGGTATTCCTTACCACCACCGCAGAGCATATGTATCTTTCGTCCAGTCTTGTAAGACAAGTGGCAACGCTCGGTGCGGATATTACGGATTTTGTCCCGGATTGTATTCTATCGGATATTGTTAAAAAGATTGGAAAAGGAGAATAAAATATGGCTATCAGTGTAGAAGATTTGGTTGAAAAAATTGACGACATGGTGGACAAAGCGTACATCGTGCCGCTGTCGGGCGGTAAATGTCTCATCGAGGCAGAAGCACTTCGAGATATCTTAAACGATATCCGTGCCAATATCCCCGGAGAAGTACAGCACGCACGCCGCATTGTCGCAGACCGTGCCAACATTATCGCCGACGCTCGCAAGGAGGCGGAGGATATTATCCGTGCCGCCGAGGAACGTCAACGCACCATGGTTTCTCATGAAGAGGTTGTTTTGCAAGCACAGGCAAAGGCCAACGAGATTCTGACCAAAACCCAGAAGCGTGCAAAAGAAATGCGTAAAAACGCACAGGATTTTACCGAAAACCTGCTGAAAAAGACCGAAGAAACCTTAAGTCAGCAGCTGCTTGAAATCCGTCAGGCAAAACAGGCGGTACGCACCCCTGCACACCAACTGATGTCTGAACAGGACGGTAACGAGGAATAAACACAAAAAAGCCGTGGAAAGTAATCACTTTCCACGGCTTTTTTTATTTTTTCTTTCCGAAGGTCAGCTTACTTTCGGTGCCTTTGATAATGCGTACCATGTTAGTACGATGCTGTATAATCACAATTGATGCGATCACCGCTACCATAAAGGTACAAAAGCCAACCGCTAAAACGGAATGTCCGTCTACAAAGGTACCAAGCACGTACACAAGGAACGGTGCTACGAACACCGCCAATATCGAGCTTAACGACACCATGCGGGAGAGCACTACCACAATACCGAAGGTAAGCAAGCACAGTGCTGCCACGCGGATATCCAATATGATAATCATACCAAGCGAGGTCATAACCCCTTTGCCGCCTCTAAAGCCGAAAAAGACAGGATACAGGTGGCCAAGCACGCAGAACATACCTGCCATATATCGGCCTACCACCCGCATACTTTCTTCACTGATATTCGGCGTATGGGTCATTTGTACAGCAACCAGCAACCAACCGCCCAGCAACACCGCAACTATACTTTTCAGCAGGTCACCAACAGCGGTATATGCCGCCGCTGCTTTGCCGTAGTTACGCAGCATATTGGTCGCACCTGCGTTTCCGCTGCCCTTATCTCGTACATCCTCTTTAAACATCACACGTGAAACAATCACTGCACTATTGATGCTGCCGAGCAAATATGCAGATAACGCAGTCAGCAATACGGCAAGCCAGCTATTCTCCAACGCCACCGAAACAATTTCCAGCATACGTGTTTCTCCTCTCTGTTACGCAGTTGTCATTTTTTCGGGTTTTCCCCTTTTTCACGCACTACAAACCGCACGGGAGTGCCTTCCAATCCAAAGGTATCCCGAATCTGATTTTCAAGGTAGCGCTGATACGAAAAGTGGAACAACTCCGCACGGTTTACAAAGCACACAAATGTGGGCGGTTTTGTGGATGCCTGGGTCATATAGTAAATACGCAGGCGTTTACCTTTATCTGTAGGCGGCTGTACCCGTGCGGTCGCTTCTGCCAACACATCGTTGAGCATACCCGTAGAAATACGCATAGAGTTCTGCTGTGCCACGAACTTAATCAGTTCAAACAGACGCGGCACCCGTTGTCCCGTTTTTGCGGAAATAAAGATGAAAGGTGCATATGACATAAACGAAAAATCGTTCATCAGCTTTTTACGCATAACATCCATGGTCTTATCGTCTTTTTCAACGGCATCCCACTTATTAACCGCAATAATACACGCCTTACCCTGCTCATGTGCAATACCTGCGAC
Source organism: Acutalibacteraceae bacterium (assembly GCA_045594105.1). Taxonomy (GTDB): domain Bacteria; phylum Bacillota; class Clostridia; order Oscillospirales; family Acutalibacteraceae; genus URNF01. Next base: position 6,812 of record JAZNXY010000118.1, read on the forward strand.
CTTGCTGTCCTGGTCGGTAAAGCCCTCGGTAGCATCAATCATAATGACACAAACATCCGCACGTTCCACCGCCATTTGTGCACGCAAAACACTATATTTTTCAATCTGGTCATCCACCTTGCTTTTACGGCGGAGACCTGCGGTATCAATAAACACAAAGTCGCCGTACTCGTTAGAAATGGCGGTATCAATCGCATCACGGGTAGTACCGGCAATATCCGAAACGATAGAGCGTTCCTCCCCTGCAATGCAGTTAATAAGAGAAGATTTACCCGCATTCGGCTTACCGATAACAGCCACGTGAATGGTATCGGTTTCTTCCTCCTCTTCGTTCTCGGGCGGCAGATGCTCCAGTACCGCATCCAAAAGGTCGCCTGTGCCATGACCGTGCACCGAAGACACCGCAATCGGCTCACCTAACCCCAGGTTATAAAACTCGTAAAACTCCGCAGGTGCACCACCGGCAGAATCACATTTGTTGACGCAAAGCACCACAGGTTTACCGGATTTTTTCAACATAACCGCAATTTCTTGGTCAGCCGCCGTCATACCGCTTAAAATATCGGTTACAAACACAATAACCTGTGCCTGTTCAATCGCCAACTGTGCCTGCCGACGCATTTGGGACAGCAAAACATCATCGGTACGCGGCTCAATACCGCCCGTATCGGCAAGCATAAAGCTTCTGCCGCACCATTCGCATGCCGCAAAAATGCGGTCACGGGTCACACCGGGTGTATCCTGCACAATGGACAGCCGTTGGCCGATCAGTTTATTAAACAAGGTGGATTTTCCCACATTGGGACGGCCCACCACCGCTACTACGGG
>JAZNXY010000119.1:0-1881 GCA_045594105.1 Acutalibacteraceae bacterium
TTTTGCGGGCGTGAAATTCATGCCGACAGGGGGCATAAACACTTCTAATATAAAGGAATATACCGATATGCCGTTTATCCATGCAGTGGGTGGCTCTTGGGTATGCCCGAGAAATGACATAGCGGCAGGTAATTTCGAGAAAATAACAAAGCTATGCACTGAGGCCCGTGCAGCGGCAAAGGGCGAGTGCTGACACAGCAGAGAGGAGCTATATTATGTCAAGAATAATTACATTCGGTGAGCTTATGCTGCGACTGCAGCCTTATAATTACGAGCGTTTCGTTCAGTGCGACCATGTGCAGTTTTCCTTTGGCGGCGGTGAGGCAAATGTCGCTGTGTCGCTGGCGAATTACGGCATGGATGCGGCGTTCGTGACAAAACTCCCTGCACATTCCATCGGTCAGGCTGCGGTAAACAGCCTAAGACGTTATGGTGTTGACACCTCACTTATAGTCCGTGGCGGTGAACGTGTGGGTATATACTTCAACGAAAAGGGTGCGTCACAGCGTGGCTCGGTATGTATATACGACCGTGCAGGCTCTGCAATCCAGAAGGCTTCGGCAGAGGATTTTGACTGGAACAATATCTTTGACGGTGCGGATTGGTTCCATTTTACAGGAATCACACCCGCACTCGGTGATAATGTCGCTGAGATATGCCGTCAGGCATGCATTGCTGCAAAGGCGCGTGGTATAAAGATATCCTGCGACCTTAATTACAGAGGAAAGCTCTGGACAAGAGAGCACGCGCGGAAAGTGATGACAGAGCTGTGTCAGTATGTTGATATCTGCATCGCAAACGAAGAGGACACAAAGGATGTGTTCGGTATCGAAGCGGATGCAACGGATATATACGGCGGTGTCATTGACCGTGATGGTTACAGATCTGTGGCAAAACAGCTTGCTGACAGATTCGGTTTTGAGATGGTAGCGATAACTCTGAGAGAAAGCCGTTCTGCATCTGACAACGGCTGGAGTGCTATGCTCTATAATGTAAGCAAGGATGAGTATTGCTTCTCAAAAAAGTACGATCTTCATATCGTTGACAGAGTAGGCGGCGGGGATTCCTTTGGCGGTGGATTGATTTATTCTTTGCTGAACGGCAAGGATACGCAGTCTGCAGTGGAATTTGCGGTGGCTGCATCTGCGCTGAAGCATTCCGTTGAAGGAGATTACAATATGGTCACTGTTGCGGAAGTAGAAAAGCTTGCAGACGGTGACGGAAGCGGAAGAATACAAAGATAACAACATGGCAGATATATTCCTCCAACATCTGCAAATATAAAAAACAGCGGAGAACGTGCATATCATTTACGGTTTCAGCTGATTTTTGTTTTATCGATTAAAGACATTATATTGTAATATTAGTTTCGCTACAGCTACTGTGCGATCTTCCATACTCAAGCTAACTATATATAGTTGAAATTCATAAAAAACAAAAATACCGTAGCTGATCGTATATTGCCGCCTTAACAGGCGGCAATTGACGCAGTTTGCGTTGCAAACTGCTACGGGTATTTGGCTTTATTAAAGGCTTTGTGGGACCTCGAATCTGCGGGGTTTCGAAAAAGGTTAAAATCTGCGGCACCACAAATAAAAAAATCGGTCAGCCGAAAGGCTAACCGATTTTTTGGTCTGGAGTGTATATTGCCGCCCTGACGGTCGGCAATTATCGCAGTACGCTTTGCGTACCGCTACGGGAAAGCGGCTTTAATTAACGGCCTGCCGTATTTGAAGCTTTGTGCTTTACGTAAAAGGTTAAAATTCGCGGCACAAAAAATAAAACGGATTGAACTGATGTTCAATCCGTTTTATTGGTCTGAGTGACAGGATTTGAACCTGCGACCTCTACCACCCCAAGGTAGCGCGCTACCAATCTGCG
>JAZNXY010000120.1:0-41897 GCA_045594105.1 Acutalibacteraceae bacterium
CCGATAGTCACTGTTGTGAGCGACGAGCAAACCCTAAACGCATAGTCGCCGATGCTTTCTACGCTCTCGCCAATAGTAACCGTCTCCAATGATGAGCAACCGAAAAACGCAGCTACGCGGATGCTCGTTACACTGTCGCCAATAGTAACCGTTGTGAGCGATGTGCAATACTCAAACGCATAGCTTCCGATGCTCATTACACTGTCGGAAATGGTTACCTCTGTTAGAGATGAGCAACAGAAAAACGCATGACTGCCGATGCTCGTAACCCCTTCTTCGATAATCACCTTAGTGATATCTGTGCCCCACGGCAAGCTGGAATCGTAATTATAGTTTGCCATCGCGCCGTTGCCGCCGATGGTGAGTATCGTACCGTCTAATTTCCAATAACAGTCGCCTGTTTTGTTGAGTTCCGGACGAATATAACCGCAATCATTGCAAGGGGCACACCACGTATCATACGTATGTGTACCTGTTGCCGCTCTCGTCCAATCGCAGTGCTCGCACTGTATGTCACAATCGGAAACATACGCGTGTTCCCCTTTGCAGGTGTTGTAATGCCAGGTGGCGTTTGTAAGAGACGAATTATACGTATCAATAGAAATGCCGTTTTGGTTAGCGCCCGTATACCATACGTCCCGTAACGCCGAGCAACCGTAAAACGCCTCCTCGCCAATAGCGGTCACGCTGTCGGGGATTTCCACCGACGACAGCGAGTAGCAACCGTAAAACGCCTCGTAGCCGATGCTTTCTACACTGTCGCCAATAGTAACCGTCTTTAGCGACGAGCAATTGCAAAACGCATATCTACCGATACTGGTTACACTGTCAGGAATGGTTACCGCTGTCAGCGATGAACAACCGTCAAACGCAGAGGAGCCGATGCTTTCTACACGGTCTCCGATAGTCACCGTCTCCAGCGATGAGCAATGCTCAAACGTAGAGTTTTCGATACTCGTCACATTATCGGGAATGGTTACCGTCTCCAGCGATGAGCAATACTCAAACGCATACCCTCCGATACTGGTTACACTGTCGGGAATGATTACCTCTGTCAGTGCAGAACAAGAAGAAAACGTAAAACCACCGATGCTTTCTACACTGTCGCCGATGGTCACGGACGTCAGCGATGAGCAACCGTAAAACGCATACATACCAATGAAGGTCACGCTGTCGGGGATCTCTATAGACGTCAGAGATGAGCAATACGAAAACGCATACCGACCGATGCTTTCTACACTGCCACCAATAGTAACTGTCTCCAGCGATGAGCAACCGTAAAACGCAGACCAGCCGATGCTCGTAACCCCTTCTTCGATAATTACCTTGGTGATATCTGTGCCCCACGGCAAGATGGGATCGTAATTATAGTTTGCCATCGCACCGTTGCCGGAAATGGTTAGCACAGTGCCTTCTTTTCTCCAGCAGCACGCCCCCGTCGTGCCAACCTCACTTACCGTACCGCATCTATTACAATCGGTATCGGTGGGGCTGTCATACAGGTGGCGTTCCGAGCAATCGCCGCTCTGATCTTCGCTGTAATCAGCGGGCGACATCGGATAAGCGGCATGGAAAGCGGCGGTATCATATTCCGCAAACCGCACGTGCTTATCAAAGTTGTCTTCCGCTTTCAAAAAATATGCATAGGAGGACATACCTGCGTCCCAGGTAGCATCGAGGTTATAATATTGTCCGGACAACTCCACAATATTCCAGCCGTGTCTGCCGCCGTTACCGTAACCCGCAATCAAACGGGCATCCACGCCTAATTCCAATGCCAGACGATAAAACAGCAGTGCATAGCCCTGGCACACCGCCTTTTTTCGGGTCAAAGCCGCATACGCCGTATATACCAGCTCATCTCCGCTGTTCAGACCGGCGGTGTCATACGTGATATTTTCGCACATATACGCATATATCGCACACACCTTGGCATAATCGGATGCATTCGCAACGTCGAGGGAGGCGAGCAAGGCATCTACCGCACCGTCAAGTTCCTGTTCCTGTGCCGCCGTAGACCAATACCGTATATTATACGTATAGGTGAGGTAGGTTTTGCCTGCCTGCACATACCACGATATCGGGCCACCGTAGCTGGAATAGTGCCATAGCAAATAATCGCCCCGGGTCGGCTCGCCCGTGTGTTTGATCGCTTCGTCAAAAATATCCTTGCCGAATTGCTGTATTTCGGTGTCGGTATAGGCGGTGCCGTCTGCAACGTATCCCACCACAATCGAAGCGGCACGTGCCTCCATACCCTCACGCAGTACCTCGCCTGCACCTTCCAGTGCATAATATGCGTCTGCCGAAGCGGGCTGATCAGAATCGGCATACAGGTTTGGCTGTACCACCGTTTCGGGGTACAGCGGATTGGTATGTGAAAAATAGGTCATCTGCCGTTGCTCCGCCAACGCACTCACAGGTGCAAACAGCGTACAAAGCAACACAAAGGACAGCAGTATACTCAACAAAGCTTTCAGGTTTTTCATACTTTTCCCTCCGACAACACCTTATTTTGTCGTCATACGATGAATAGTTATATTTTACCATATCTTTCACAAAATCGCAACCACAAAAAAAGACCCGAAATCGGGTCTTTTTTTGTTATGTTCTTATTCCACTTCAGAAGTACAATGTGCACAGCGGGTCGCATCAACAGCGATTTCGGATTTACAGAACGGGCACACCTTAGTGGTCGGTGCAGGTGCGGGTTCTTCTTCCTTCTTTTTCTTGCCTAAGCCGTTCAAAGAGTTGATACCTTTTACCAGCAGGAAGATGACGAATGCCATAATGATAAAGTTAATAACCTCGGTTACAAAGGAACCGTAGTTCCAGGTGGTAACACCGAGCTCTTTTGCCGCTTCAATAGAAAGCACCTGTGCTTTTTCAATACCTTCGGGCATTTTCAAAATCAGGAACTGCTCTTTGAAGTTGAGGCCGCCTGTCAAAAGACCGATAAACGGCATTACCAAATCGTTTACCACGGATGTTACGATTTTCTGGAATGCGCCGCCGATGATAACACCGACAGCCAGGTCGATGACGTTGCCACGCATGGCAAATGCTTTGAATTCGCCTAAAAAGCCGGACAGTTTACTGGGTTTCTTGCTCATTGTTAGTTGCCTCCTCTGTTTCTTTTGGTTTTTTCTCGACGAGTTTTCGCTTAACGTCCACCCCGTCGTATTTGACCTTAATTTGCACACGTGCGGTAAATTTCTTGCCGCACGCATCGCATATCCCAAGCGATGTCAATACTCGGTTATGGTGCTTCCACTTGCCTTCAAAATGCAACGGTTTTCCGCAATTTTCGCACGAAAAACGCAAATATTCCTTCTTCACCAGCGGATTTTTCGGGTCGATAATACAGGTGCATTTGAAGGTGATGCGATCATAAAACGCATCGTCCGCCACATATACAAAGGGCGTAAATGCCCGCTTATCATACAGCTTTGACAGGACTCTGCCGCTGAGCACACTGTCATCCAAAGCACGGTGATGTGCTACATCCTCTTCGTTAATGCCCAACGCTTCCGCCGCTTTGGAAAGACCCGGCTGCATATGAGACGGGATATCCATACATTTTTGTGCGTATGCCTGCAAATCCGCATACGCTGTCATAAACGGAATGGTGTCGGTTTTGCAAAAATACCGATAATTTTCTAAAAACACAAGCAGGTCGGTGGTGCTCCAGGTAAGAATGACCGCTTCTTCCTTGCCTATCCAACGGCGAAATGCCGCCATAGCACCTGTAAAGGTGGTGCCGTCGGTCAATTCCTCGTCCTCAATGCCGGTCAGATTGGTGACCAGCTTAGTCAGCTTTTTGCTCACCACAGGGCGGATAATTGCGTGAAACCTATCCTTTTCACGCATATCCTCCCCTATTTTTACTGCACCGATTTCAATGATCTCATTGAAAAAGCCGTGTACTTTTTTTGCGTACGAGCCGTTCCATTCCAAGTCGATGATGATAAAGTTCATATTTATGCCATTGCTCCCAAGGGACCGCCTGCAAGCACGTGAAAGTGCAGATGGAACACCGTTTGCCCTGCATCCGCACCGCAGTTGGTCACCACACGGTAGGAAGAAATGCCAAGATCCTTGGTAATTTCGGCAATTTTTGCGTAGATATAGCCGACCAACTCTGCATTTTCTGCGGTGATGTCAGCGGCACCCGCAATGTGCACTTTCGGAATCACCAGGAAGTGCACAGGTGCCGCAGGTGCAATATCGTAAAAGCAGAAAATCTTATCATCTTCGTATACTTTCTTAGACGGGATTTCCCCCGCAATAATTTTACAGAATAAACAATCCATGTATATACCTCTTATTTCAGAATAGCAGATACGATGCTGTCAACAGCCGCAAGTGCTTTATCCACAGCCGCTACATCCTTACCGCCTGCCATTGCCATATCGGGTCTGCCGCCGCCTTTGCCGCCGCAGATGGTGGCTACTTCACGCACGATATTACCTGCGTGGGCACCGGCTTTTACAGCACCGGGTGCACAGTAGCAACCGAAGGTGACGGTATTATCGCCAACACCTGCCAACACCACAACCGCCATATCACCCGCCGTGTCACGACAGCTGTCGCACATAGAACGGATACCGTCACCGGTAAGACCCTTGACAGCAGCGGTAATTACCTTTACGGCTCCAACCTCACGTGCGTTACCGAGCATTTCCTTCATCTTATCCGCACTCTGTGCCGCCTTCATATCGTCAAGTGCTTTTTCGGCGGTTTTCAGTTCGCCCATGACCTGTACCGCACGGCGTGCGATATCATCAGCCGCATTAGCTTTCAGTGCCACCGCCGTTTCGTTCATCAATGCCGCCTGCTTATTGAGCAATTCCAGCACGTAGGTACCGGTCACCGCTTCAATACGGCGTACACCTGCCGCAACCGAGCTTTCGGACAGAATACGGAAAAGACCGAGGTCACCTGTCGCTTTTGCGTGGGTACCGCCGCAGAACTCAACCGATACATCCGGTACAGCTACCACACGGACAATGTCACCGTATTTTTCACCAAACAGCGCCATTGCACCACGTTTTTTCGCTTCCGCAATCGGCATTTCTTCAATTTCGGTGGGGATATTGTTGAGAATCCAGCCATTTACCTTCTGTTCAACCGCCGCAATTTCTTCGGTAGTCATAGCGGAGAAGTGGGTAAAGTCAAAACGCATACGAGAGGGGGTCACCAACTGACCTGCCTGCTGTACATGGGTGCCAAGCACCTCACGCAATGCCGCCTGCAGTAAGTGTGCCGCGGTATGGTTACGTACGGTATCCGCACGCAGTACAGCGTCTACAGCCGCTGTCGCAGCATCGCCGCCGCACACAGCACCGCTTACCACGGTGCCGCTATGCACCACGACGCCGCTATGGGTTTTGACGGTGTTTTCCACCTTAAAGGTGCCGCCCTTAGTGGTGATAACACCGGTATCGCCTACCTGACCGCCGCTTTCCGCATAGAAAGGTGTCACGTCCAGCACGATAGCCGCCGTCTCCCCTTCCGCCGCGAGTTCGGACAGTTCGTTATCTTTGATAACGGCAAGCACTTTGGCTTGCGCTTCCAATTTTTCATAGCCCACAAAGGCAGAAGCGGTCATCTGCTCCGCAACCGAAGCACCGCCCTTCCATGCGTCTGCACCCGCATCCTTACGGGCGTTTCTTGCACGTTCCTTCTGTTCCTTCATCAAACGGGTGAACTCGTCTTCGTCCACCGTAAAGCCCTTTTCTTCCAAAATATCGGCAGTAAGATCCAGCGGGAAGCCATAGGTGTCATACAGCTTGAAAGCATCCGCACCGGACAGCACGGTGCCTTCCATATTGGCGAGCAATTCATCCAGCAAGGACAGACCGCTGTCGATAGTTTTACCGAAAGCAACCTCTTCGGTGTGAATAAGCTTCTGGATAAAGTCTTTTTTCTCAGCGAGTTCGGGGTATGCAGACAGGTTTTCATTGATAACCGTCTGGGCCACTTCAAACAGGAACGGCTCACGAATACCGAGCAATCTGCCGTGACGTGCAGCACGACGGAGCAGGCGACGCAGCACGTATCCACGACCCTCGTTAGAAGGCATCACGCCGTCACCGATCATAAAGGTGGTAGAACGGATATGGTCGGTGATAACACGCAGGGAAACGTCCTGCTTTTCGTTGTCGTGATAGTTGACACCAGCAACACGGCTGATGTGTTTCATAATATTCTGTACGGTGTCTACCTCAAACAGGTTGGCAACCCCCTGCATCACGCAGGCGAGACGTTCCAAGCCCATACCCGTATCAATGTTGGGGTGGTCAAGAGGCGTATAGGTGCCTTCACCGTCGCTGTCAAACTGGGAAAATACCAAGTTCCAGAACTCCATATATCTGTCACAGTCACAGCCGACACCACAAGTGGGCGAGCCGCAGCCATACTCCTCGCCACGGTCAAAATGCAGCTCCGAGCAAGGACCGCAAGGGCCCGAGCCGTGTTCCCAGAAGTTATCCTCTTTACCAAGACGCACAATGCGGTCGGGATTTACGCCAACCTCTTTTGTCCAGATGTCAAACGCCTGGTCATCGTCTTCGTAAATACTGATATGGATACGTTCTTCGGGGATTTCCAACACCTTGGTACAGAACTCCCACGCCCACGCAGTCGCCTCGTGCTTGAAATAATCGCCGAAGCTGAATTTGCCGAGCATTTCAAAGTAGGTGCCGTGACGTGCGGTTTTACCGACACGTTCAATATCAGGTGTACGGATACATTTCTGACAGGTGGTGACACGCTTACGCGGCGGCGTCACTTCACCCGTGAAAAACTTTTTCATCGGTGCCATACCCGAGTTGATGAGTAACAGGGATTTATCGCCCTGCGGCACCAGCGAGAAGCTGGGCAAACGCAGATGCCCTTTACTCTCGTAAAACGCGAGGTATTTCTCACGCAATTCGTTAAGACCGGTCCATTTCATAATTTCTTGTCCTTTCCACATAAAAATAAAGACACCTCCGCCCCTGCTTGGGACGGAGGTGTCCGTGGTACCACCCAAATTACACGGTTGCCCGTGTCACTCTGACTCCTTAACGCGGAAAACGCCGCCATTCATCACAGCGGGACTCAGGGACGGCACGTGATTCGTCACATAAACGGTCTCACAGCACGCACAAAGCGTAACCGTTCTCTCTGCAAGCGACCGAAGATCACTTATTTCCCTTCAAAGTCTTTAACAAGTCGATTATAAAAGAATTTTTGCGGTTTGTCAACCCTCTTCGGTGACCGATACAATGATTTCACGCAGGGTCTCTACCCCTTCCCCGTTTACCGCGGAAAAAGGCAGGTACTGTATACCCTCATAGTCGGCAAAGAAGGCATCAAACGCTGCCATTCTTGCCGCATACTCGGCTTTGTTGAGTTTATCCGATTTGGTCAACACCACCATAAACGGAATACCCTCGTCTATCATATACTCCATCATCTGTTTATCATCTGCAGTAGGTGCGTGACGCATATCCACAAGCTGCATCACCAGACGCAGATCACGGTCTGCCGCAAAATACCCGCCGATAAGATCACGCCAACGGCGTTTCTCTGCATCCGAAACCTTAGCAAAGCCGTAACCGGGCAAATCCACAAACCGTGCGGTAGACAGCTTATAAAAGTTAATAGACGCCGTTTTACCGGGGGTAGCACTGGTTCGTGCCAGGTTTTTGCGGGACAGCAATTTGTTGATCAAAGAGGATTTGCCCACGTTAGATCTGCCCGAAAAGGCAACCTCGGGCAATGTGTCGGGCGGAAGCTGTTCTGCTAATGCCGCCGACATTTCAAACTGTGCGGTTTCTATCTTCATACCGTACCTCCTACGAGTGCCGTTTTCAGCACCGTATCCAACTGCGATGCAGGTACAAACTTCACATTTTCCTTTACCTTCGCATCCACTTCCGCAAGGTCGGGGGTATTTTCTTCGGGGATAATCACCGTTTTCATATGATGCGTGTATGCCGCCATGGTCTTTTCACGCAAGCCGCCGATTGGCAACACACGACCACGCAGGGTAATTTCACCCGTCATAGCCACATCACCCTTGACAGGAATACCCGTCAGTGCGGAAATGATAGCCGTGGCAATGGTGATACCTGCGGAAGGGCCGTCTTTCGGTACAGCACCTTCGGGCACGTGGATATGAATATCTTTGGTCTTATAGAAATCTTTATCGATATTCCATCGTGCGGCACAGGAGCGCACATAACTGATAGCGGTACGTGCCGATTCCTTCATCACGTCACCAAGCGAGCCGGTAAGCTCCACCTTGCCCGTACCGTCCATAATTGCCACCTCGACCGGCATGGTTTCGCCGCCCACAGCGGTCCACGCCAGGCCGTTTACCACACCGACCTGATCTTTCACGGCGGCGGCGTCATCACGGTATTTTTTGGGGCCCAACAACGTTTCGGGGTCAGACACGGTCACGCTCTTTACCTCGCCTGCTACAATACGTTTTGCCGCCTTTCGACAGATTTTCCCGATAACACGTTCCAATTCACGCACGCCTGCTTCTCTCGTATAATGCTCAATGAGAATACGCAAGGCGGCATCGGTAATACGCAACTGTCTGCCGGTAAGACCGTTACGTTTGATCTGTTTCTTCACAAGGTACTGCTTTGCAATATGGAACTTTTCCTCCGCCGTATAGCTGGGCAGATGCAAAATGTCCATACGGTCACGCAACGGACCGGGAATGGCATCCGCATCGTTTGCAGAGGTGATAAACATCACGCCCGACAAATCAAACGGCAGGTCAATATAGTGGTCGGTAAAGGTGTTATTCTGTTCCGCATCCAGCACCTCCAGCATAGCGGAGGTCGGGTCACCACGGTGGTCGCTCGCCATTTTATCGATTTCATCCAACAAAATCAGCGGATTTTTGACACCTGCCTGCTGAATGGCACGGACGATTCTGCCGGGCATCGAGCCAAGATAGGTGCGGCGATGACCACGGATTTCCGCTTCGTCATGTACACCGCCAAGTGCCACACGTACATACTTTCTGCCCATTGCTTCCGCAACGGAACGTGCTACCGAGGTCTTACCGACACCCGGAGGGCCGACAAGGCAAAGTACTTGCCCCCGCATTTCTTCCGAAATGCTATGTACCGCCAACGTTTCCAAGATATGCTCTTTGACCTTTTTCAATCCGTAATGGTCACGGTCAAGCACTTTTGCGGCGTGTGTAAGGTCAAGATGCAATGCACTTTCCTTGTTCCACGGCAGAGCAATACAGGTATCCAGGTAGTTACGTACCACCGTTGCCTCGTGCGAACCTGTCGGCATTTTTGCCAGCTTATCCACCTCTTTGAGAAGTACCTTCTCGGCATCCTCATCGAGATGCAACGCCAATATCTGCTGCTCATACTCCTGTGCTTCTTCCAAGGGGTTATCCCCATCGCCAAGTTCTTCGGCAATCACACGCATCTGCTCACGGAGATAATATTCCTTCTGGCTTTGATCCATACGTTCCTGCACACGGGAATGGATGGATTTTTCCAGCTTCAGCACCTCACATTCACGATGCAGAATAGACATCAGCAGCTCCGCACGGGAAGCGACCGATAACGTCTGTAAAACCAGCGATTTTTCCTCCACCGGCATCGGCAGGTTTGCCGCAATGTAGTCGGCAAGGTAACCTGCTTTACGGGCAGTTGCCACACCCATCATGACATCGGGTGCGATATCATCGCCCGCAAGATCCGCATATTCCGAAAAGGCAATACGGCACTGACGGATCAGCGCATCCTCATAGGTCGGCTCGAGGTTTACGGGCTCGGGACGTTCCCTGACGTGTACCACAAAGAACGGTTCCGATTTCACAACCTCTGCGATTTTTGCACGGTACAGTCCTTCCACCAACACACGGAACGTATCGTTAGAGGTTTTTAGTATCTGACGCACCTTTGCGACTACACCGGTAGCATATAAATCCTCGATACCGGGATCTTCTTCCGCTAAATCACGCTGTGCGATAAGGAAAATGGTCTGGTCCACCTCCATACAATCGTGCAGTGCCATGGCGGATTTTTTTCTGCCGATATCAAAATGTAACAACATACCCGGGAACACCACCACGCCACGCAGCGGCAGCAATGGCAGAGTTGCGGTTTGTATGATTCGTCTTGACATAAACTTTCTCCTTGAAAAAAAGTTGACGGTACCCAAGATACCGTCAACCAAAAATCATTTATACGGTAGTCTTGCGTTTTGTTTTAGCACTACCTGTAAGACGTACCGCTTTTTTGTCGGGATTACGTACAATTTCAGCACGTTCACCCTTTTTGACCGTATCGGAAGTGATGGTCACCTTCTCGATGGTAGGATCTGACGGGATTTCGAACATAAGACCTGTCAGCAATTCCTCCATTACCGAACGCAAGCCACGGGCACCCGTACCGCGTTCGAGCGTCTTTTCGGCAACCGCTTTTAACGCATCGTCGGTAAATACCAATTCTACAGTATCCAATTTGAACAATTCCTGGTACTGTCTCAACACGGCATTTTTAGGTTCACGCAAAATGCGTACCAACGCATCCGCATCCAACGCATCTAACGTCGTTACCACAGGCATACGACCTACAAGCTCGGGGATAAGACCGTATTTGACAAGATCCTGCGGCACAAGCTGACGCAAAAGATCCGAACGGGTCAAATCCTTCTTGGATTTCACTTCGTTACCGAAGCCAAGAGCACCTGTGCCTACACGTTTCTCAATGGTCTTTTCAATGCCATCAAATGCACCACCCAGAATAAACAAAATATTCGAGGTGTCAATTTGAATGAACTCCTGCTGCGGATGCTTTCTGCCGCCGTTGGGGGGCACATTCGCCACAGTACCTTCCAAAATCTTAAGGAGCGCCTGCTGTACGCCTTCACCACTGACATCACGGGTGATAGACGGGTTTTCACTACGACGGGAAATCTTATCGATTTCGTCTACATAGATAATGCCCCGCTCCGCTTTTTTTACGTCAAAATCCGCCGCCTGAATCAAGCGGAGAAGAATATTTTCTACGTCCTCGCCCACGTAACCCGCTTCGGTTAACGTAGTGGCATCCGCAATGGCAAACGGTACATCCAACGCCTTTGCGAGAGTCTGTGCCAACGCTGTTTTGCCGACACCGGTGGGACCTAACAGCAGCACGTTGCTCTTACCCACCTCGGCGTTCATCGTATCCGAGAAGAAAATGCGTTTGTAGTGGTTATATACCGCTACCGACAACGCAATTTTGGCTGCGTCCTGTCCGATGACGTATTCGTCTAATTTTTGCTTGATTTCCGCAGGCGTAGGCAGCTTATCGGGCTGCTTTTCCTGCTTTTTATCGGCTGTCTGCCGTTTGGCAGCAGGTTCACCGTCCTCCAAAATGGTACGGCACAGTTCTATACATTCGTCACAGATATACACACCGGGACCTGCAATAATGCGGTATACTTCATCCTGCGTTTTTCCGCAGAAAGAACACGCAACGGTATACTGTTCGTCGTTTTTAGCCACTGTGCACACCTCCTTTTAGCCAAAGCGTTGTTTTTCTCAGCGTCTGGTAATGACTTTATCGATAATACCGTAGCGCACCGCTTCCTCTGCGGTCATCCAATTATCACGGTCGGTATCCTTCTCGATAATCTCAATCGGCTGACCGGTCATTTCTGCCAGCAAGCCATTCATACGGTTGCGGATAAACAAAATATGATCCGCCTGAATCTTAATATCAGACGCCTGCCCTCTGGCACCGCCAAGAGGTTGGTGAATCATAATTTCACTGTGCGGCAGAGCAAGGCGTTTACCTTTCGCACCTGCGGCAAGAAGGAACGAGCCCATGCTCGCAGCAAGACCGACACAAATGGTGGAAACATCACATTTGATGAACTGCATCGTGTCGTAAATTGCCATGCCGGCAGAAATAGAACCGCCGGGGCTGTTGATATACAGGTGGATATCCTTGTCGGGATCCTGTCCTTCCAGATACAAAAGCTGTGCCACAACCAAAGAGGCAGTCGCATCATTCACTTCGTCGGACAACATAATAATGCGGTCGTTCAGCAGGCGGGAGAAAATATCATAGCTTCTTTCGCCACGGCTGGTTTGTTCCACAACATACGGTACAAGACTCATATTTTCCATAAGAATATCCTCCGTTTCGGTAGTTTCAAAAATGGGGCAAATCCCGCGTGGTTTGCCACGCGGGATTTTTATAACACAAGTTTGGGTAAAGAAAACCTGTTCTAATCACAGATTATTTTTTTCTGTTGGTGATTTTTGCGTTTTCTTTTACAAAGTCCATTGCTTTCTGTACAGCAAGATCCTGTTTGAGGGCATCGGCAGGAATGAACGCTTTAACCTTTTCCGGCTCAATCTGATACATTTCAGCCATACGTGCATATTCCGCTTCGATTTCTTCCTCGGTAGGCTCAATGCCTTCCAGTTCAGCAATCTTTTCGAGCACCAGACGCAGTTTTACTTTCTTCTCTGCCTGTTCGCGATAGCTTTCACGGAATGCCGCCTGGTCCATACCGGTGTACTGCATATACATTTCAAGGGAGAGACCCTGAGACTGCAGACGATATTCGAATTCACGGATAGACTCGTTGATTTCGTTCTCATACATAGCGGCAGGTACGTCCGCTTCGAGCAGCTCTACGAGTGCATTTACAATCTGTTCGGTGACTTCGTCATCCGCAACAGCGGCACGGCGTTCTTCGAGCTTTTTCTTAGCATCCGCCTTCAGCTCGTCGAGGGTTTCGAAATCGCTGACGTCTTTGGCAAAGTCATCATCGAGGGTGGGCAGCTCTTTGGTCTGAATCTCGTGCAGCTTGCACTTGAATACAGCGGGCTTGCCTGCCAATTCGGCTGCGTGATATTCTTCGGGGAAGGTCACGTTGACGTCGAATTCCTCGTCAATTTTCTTGCCGACAATCTGCTCTTCAAAGCCGGGGATAAACTGACCGGAGCCGAGCACGAGAGAATGGTTCTCCGCTTTACCGCCTTCAAAAGCCACGTCATCCACAAAACCTTCAAAGTCGAAGGTTACGGTATCGCCCATTTCAGCGGCACGGTCATCAACCGATACCATGCGAGAGTTGCGGTCCTGCAGAGTTTTCATTTCGTTGTCTACGTCTTCTTCGGTAACGGGAGCTACTTTTCTGGTCGCTTTGAGACCTTTGTATTCGCCAACCGACACTTCGGGCTTCACGGTGATAACCGCAGTGAAGGTCAAGCCGTCTTTACCGACAGACTGTACATCAAAATCAATCTGATCTTCCACGTAGGTATAGCCGGATTCTTTAATTGCCTCGTCAAGAGCAGAGGGATACACGGTGTTAACGGCAGTTTCATAGAACATGGCTTCGCCGTACATTTTTTCTACCAAAGCACGGGGTGCTTTACCTTTACGGAAACCGGGAACGGTAATGTTCTGGATATCCTTACGGTATGCCGCCTCGACAGCCGCTTCAAAGGTAGCGGCATCTACTTCGATGACCAGCTCTACGCGGTTATTTTCTTTTTTAGTTGCACTTTTCAAGCTCATTTTTGTTTCCTCCTACTTGCTTTTTACATACGCCAAGGTATTATAGCATACCACTCTATAAAAAGCCATACTTTTTTATAATTTTTTTACTTATTTTGACAAAGGAATATGCAAAGGGACAAATTTCAGTGCATCTGCCGATGCCAGCTGTAATGTAACACCCTCTATTTCACCGTTAAATGCCTGCCGTATGCCCGGGCCATGCACGTGGCCGTAGTAGCAACGGGTGACACCGTACTCCTTCAGCACATCCAGAAACACCTGGCACCGTTCGCCACCCCACACAGGCGGGTAATGCAAAAAGGCAATCGGTGTCAACCCTGTTGCGACCGCCGCCTGCACCGAGGTACGTAATCTGCCGACCTCACGGTTTAGTACCTTTTGATCGGCATCCTGTTCGGCATCAAAAAACCAACCACGTGTACCGCAAACCGCCACCGTATCTTCCACCGTCACCGTATCGTTATGTAAAATACGCAGGGTGGAAAAGCCGTTTTCTGCAAAGAAGGCATCCATTTTACGGCGGGTACACCACCAATAATCGTGGTTGCCCTTCATCAACAGCTTTTTGCCGGGCAATTTATCCAAAAAGGCGAAATCCGCTTTTGCCTCTTCCAATGTCATACCCCAGGAAATATCTCCCGGAATCACCACCGTGTCGGTATCGCTTACCACTTCTCGCCAATGGGTTTCCAGTCGCTGCTCATGGGCATCCCATCCTCCGAACACATCCATCGGTTTATCGGTGGACAGTGACAAATGGGTGTCCCCTATCACAAACAAAGACATCGTTATTCCTCAATACCGAGCATGCCGTACACAACTGCTTTTTGTTCTTCTCTGCCACAAATTTCGGGGAAGCGCACTTCCTTTTCACGCAGTGACAGCAAGGAGGCAGGTGCGGCAACACCGCTTGTCTTTTGCAGAAGCTCTACCTTTTCAAACTCATCCGCTTCTGCAACATCCGCACCCAGCGCAGACAAGACGCTGGCGGAGAACTTATAGGGATTGGCGGTGGAAGCAATAACGGTGGGCGTGGTATCCCCTGTTTTGGCACGGTAGTCTTCGTATACACGCACCGCAACAGCTGTATGGGTGTCCAACAAATACCCTTTGTTTTCAAAGGTTTCACGAATGGTGCGTGCCACCTCCTGATCGTCGCTGTAGCCGCCCACAAAGCGTGCCTGCAGCTTCTCCAGCACTTTGGCAGGCACGGTATAATGACCGTCGTTTTTCAAAGCATCCATCATCGCCGCAACCGCCGTATCGTCACAATCGGTCAGGTCATACAGCAATCTTTCCAGGTTGGAAGAAATGAGAATGTCCATAGACGGAGAGGTGGTGGTATAGAAATCACGACGGCGGTCATATACGCCGGTTTCGATAAAGTCGGAAAGCACGTGATTTGCGTTGGAAGCACAGATGAACTTGTTGACAGGCAAGCCCATTTTAGACGCATAGTATGCCGCCAAAATATTACCGAAGTTGCCGGTAGGTACCACCACGTTAATGGGATCGCCCATAGCGATTTTACCCTCTTTCAGAAGGTCGCAATAAGCGGATACGTAGTAGATAATCTGCGGTACCAGACGACCCCAGTTAATAGAGTTGGCACTGGAGAACATCATATCATGCTCCGCGAGCTTCGCCTTGACAGCAGCATCGGTGAAAATGGTTTTAACTCCCGTCTGTGCATCGTCAAAATTGCCACGGATAGCACAAACCGCCACATTTCCACCCTCTTGGGTAGTCATCTGCAGCTTCTGCATCGGGCTGACGCCTTTTTCGGGGTAGAACACCAAAATGCGGGTATGGGGTGCATCCTTAAAGCCCTCCAAGGCCGCTTTGCCTGTGTCGCCCGAAGTGGCAACCAAAATGATAATTTCTTTGCCCTTGGCGGTCTTGCCCACAGATACACGCATAAAATGCGGCAGAATCTGCAAAGCCATATCCTTAAATGCACAGGTAGGACCGTGCCACAACTCGAGAATATATTCACCGTCTTCCAAGGTGGTAACCGGTGCGGGATGTGCGCCAAATTTCTCTTGTGTATATGCGGCATGTACACATTCCGCTACTTCTTCCTCGGTAAAATCAGTGAGAAATTTACCCAGAATAAACGCTGCACGTTCGGTATAGCTCTTATCCGCCAATGCCGCAATATCCGCTGCAGTCAGTGCCGGGAAGCTTTCGGGAACGAACAAGCCGCCTTCTTCGGAAATGCCACGGGCAATAGCACCTGCGGCACTCACAGTAACGTTACTGTTTCTTGTGCTTTTGTAATTCATATCCAACATCCTTTTTAACCGCAACCGTAAGGTTGCGTAGAGTTTACTGTATCAAAGTCCATTTTCCGCTTCAAATGCGGCAGGAAAATGGGTGATGCTTTTATAGGCAAGCGGGTCTTCCCCATCATCCATCACCACCGAAATCACATCAAAACGAGGTTGCAATTTTGTAGGATGATTTTGCAGATACAATG
Organism: Acutalibacteraceae bacterium; assembly: GCA_045594105.1. GTDB lineage: Bacteria > Bacillota > Clostridia > Oscillospirales > Acutalibacteraceae > URNF01. Next base: position 16,042 of record JAZNXY010000120.1, read on the forward strand.
CTGCTGTACGCAGGATTTTTTGCTGCTTTTCGGGTGTGACCGCTTCTTGCGGTGTGGAGATTGCCGTGCTGTTACGCTGCTTTACCTCCACGAAAGCAATATATTTACGGTTGGCGGCGATTATGTCAATCTCGCCAAAGCGGGTACGGTAGTTGGCCGCCAACAATGTATACTTTTGTTTACGCAGATACCGTGCCGCCAGCAGTTCACCGACAGCACCCTTTGACAGCCCTGCCATTACCCTTTCCCCTGCTTTTGAAAAAAGCTGCGCAGAAAGGTTAAACGATGTACGGGAGAAGGTCCGAATTGCTCGAGCGCTTCGTAATGTGCCTTTGTGCCATAACCCTTATGTGCCGCAAAGCCATACTGCGGATACTGTGCGTGCAATTCCAACAAATGGCGGTCACGGCTGACCTTTGCAAGAATTGATGCCGCTGCAATAGACGCTGACAAGCTATCGCCCTTTACAACCGTTTCGCACGGTACAATCAATCCGTTCGGTGCACGGTTGCCATCAATCAGGGCGAACTGCGGTGTCACCTGCAGCCCTTCCACCGCACGACACATTGCCAGAAAGGTTGCCTGCAAAATATTGTGCGTATCAATTTCCTCTACCGATGCGGTAGCAATACAATATGCAATAGCCGTATCACAAATCACATCGAAAAGTGCCTCCCGCTTTTTCTCGGAGAGCTTTTTAGAATCGTTTATACCCTCAATAATCGGCTCAGACGGCAGTATCACCGCAGCGGCATATACAGGGCCCGCCAAAGGGCCTCGACCCGCTTCATCCACGCCGCAAAACAGACCTGCACCGCTATCACGGTAGGCGTTGTCAAACTCATAATTTGTCATTCTGCCGTATCCTCCGGAAATTCCAAAGTCAGCGTACCGATTTTTGCAGAGCGATATTCGTCAAGAAGCATAATTGCCGCACGTTCGGTATCTACCTCGCCGCCACGTACCAGCATACCACGTTTTCTGCCTACCGCCTGCAACAGCTCCCAGCTGTCCTCGGTTAAATCGGCGTCGGTTAATTTATAGCGCTTTTGCAGCAGCTCGGGATACCCCTTATACAACGTATCCAACAGTAAGCACGCCATTTCTTCGATATCTAAGATCTGGTCCTTGATAGCACCGGTAAATGCCAGGTGCCGTGCCACCTCAACGTCTTCAAACTTAGGCCATAACACGCCGGGCGTATCCAGCAACTGTACACCGCCCTCTACCACAAACCATTGATTATTACGGGTCACACCGGGGCGGTCTTCTACCTTTGCCTTGCCGCCTGCGGTCAGGCGGTTAATAAACGAGGATTTTCCTACATTTGGAATACCGACCACCATCGAACGCACAACAGGGTTTTTCATACCCTTGGCGACCTTGGCATCTATCTTGTCTTTGAGCAATTCACGGAGAAGCGGTACATACCGTTGCATACCCGCACCCGTTTTACAATCCGCTGTCATTGCGGCAAAACCCTGCTTCTTAAAATAGGCAATCCAACGGCGTGTTGCTTCGGGGTCTGCCATATCCGCTTTATTCAGAATAATCAACCGTGGTTTAGAGGCGGTCAGCGAATCCAACTCGGGGTTGCGGCTGCTGACAGGAATACGGGCATCGATCACTTCAGTCACCGCATCAACAAGGGTCAGTGCTTCACCGATTTTACGGCGTGTTTTCGCCATATGTCCGGGAAACCACTGTATCTGTGCTTTCTGTTGCATATCCTGTCACTCCTCTCTTTTTTTACTCTACTACGCCGATATCATCAAACGGCAACAAGCGGAAAACCGCTTTACCCATAATTTCGTCTTTATGTACTGCGCCAATGCCGTCAAGGTCACGGCTATCGTGCGAGTTCACTCGATTATCACCCATAACAAACACGCTGTCCTCGGGCACGATATACGGTCCCGTAAAGCCATATAGTGCAGGCGTGGGAACATCAAGATACGGCTCGTTCAAGGTCTCACCGTTCAGAAGCACCGTTTCGGTTTTAGGGTCAACCTCTATCGTGTCCCCTTCTTTTGCAATAACCCGTTTGATAAGCGGTGCACCATCACCTTGTTGTACCACAACAATATCGCCATACTGCGGTTCGTTATAAAATGCATTGACCATCAGTAATTTGTCGTTATTATGCAACGTATTCAGCATAGAATCACCGTCTACCGTCACCAAGCGGAAACAGCAGGCACAGAACAACGTTGCAAGAAGCATGGCAAAAATCGCTGATTCCGCCCATTCGTACAACGAGCGGCGGGACTGTTTTTCCTGTTCCTCCACCGAAAGCCGCTCTTGCTTTTCTTCCATACTGCCGCCTCCTTACTTCACTGTGCCAAAACGGTTAACAGGCCAGATTCGCCAAATGGCTTTTCCGACCACATCTTCGGTATCTATCAGACCGATTTCCCCAGAACGACTGTCCTTGGAAACACCGCGGTTATCTCCGAGCACAAAAATATATCCGTGGGGCACGGTTACTTCCCCTTGCATATCCTTCGGAGAAGTAGGACTCGAAACATATTTTTCGGTTAACGCCTCACCGTTGCGGTACACAACACCGTTAACACCATCAATGCGAATCGTATCCCCCGCTACACCAATCACACGTTTAATAAGCGGATCCTGCGTATACCGGTCAATAACCACAATATCACCGAAAGACGGTTCATAAAAATGCGTAGTGAGAATCAACCGTTCCTGTGTGTACAGTGTGGGCTGCATAGAGTCACCCACCACGCCGGCTACACGGAAAACAAAGGTAAACAGCAGTACCAGCAACAGCATGGCAAACAAAATCGCTTCCGCATATTCATATACCGTCGCCAAGAACGTTTTTCCTGCCGCAGTATTGCCTGCTACACTCGGTTTTTTCGCATGACGTGCCGACACAGCCATTCCTCCTTACTAAAAATCTTCCAATTTACAGTATAACATATATTTTAAAATAAATAAAGAAAAAAAGGGACAAAAATTGTCCCTTTTTCGCAAGTTTTTTTGGCAACCTTATTTAATAAGTTCTTTAACCTTGGCGGCCTTGCCCACACGGTCACGCAGATAGTACAGTTTGCTTCTGCGAACCTTACCGCGACGAATAACCTTCACAGCGGCAACATTGGGGGAATGTACGGGGAACACTCTTTCCACGCCTACACCGTAAGATACACGGCGTACGGTGAAGGTGCTGGAGACACCGCTGCCTTTTTTGGCAATAACGGTACCTTCAAATACCTGAATTCTTTCACGTTCACCTTCGCGGATTTTAACATCAACACGTACGGTGTCGCCGATCTCAAACGCAGGAATTTCGGCTTTCAGGCTGTCGCCCGCAATCAGTTTTAATGCATCCATGTTCTGATCCTCCTATAATTTTCAGACATTCATGCCGCTTTTTCGCAGCAGAGGACTATCCGCTTTAATGTCGTGCTTTCGCTGGCATTAAACCCCACAAGACACCGAAATATCTTGCGGACACCAAAACACTCGTAACATATTAACACACAATTTTGCAAATTGCAAGTGTTTTTTTGAATTATTTGAAATCTTTTCCGTCTGCCAAGTACAAACCCGTACGGATCACGGCAAAGGTGGGGGTGTCCCCCGTTTTCGCCGTCAATGCGGTGATTAACAGCGTAGGGTTGACCGTGTTTTCGCTACTGACGGGCAACTGCACCTGTACACGGCATCCCGTTTCGATTTCGGTTACCACAGCATGTTCAAATGCGGGACGGATATCAATGGTTTTCATCGTTTTCTTTTTGGTGCGTTTTTCCACCAAAATTTCCGACTGTGCCAGCAGATCTGTTACCACACCAGCAGGCAACGCAATATCCATACGGTATCCTGCCACCTGCAAATCCCGCACCTTATGCACCGCCTCGAAGGTCTCTCGTACGAAAAACCCTTCAGGCAACGCAGCATTCATACGGGCGGTCACCTCTTCAAAAGGCATATCCTCTACAAGACGTATCTCCATAATTTCGCCTTCGCTTTCGAATCCCAACGACAAGGGAGAGGCGAAGGTCAGATACGGATGTCGGTTGAACCCTTCGGTATACCACAACGGAATCCCTGCACGACGTACCGCACGGGTCATCATACGGTTGATGTCCAGATGAGAGGTGTATTTTGCCCGTCCTGTCTTGGTAAACAGCAGTCTAACGGTCTTCAACACAAATCCCTCCTTTGAAGCAGGCAGCGCCGCAGCCACTGCATTTCTCACGGCAGTTGGGAGTGGTTACACTCTGATGTGCCTTTTCATTTTCACACTGTAAAAACGCCTTGCTGACACCGTAATCCAGATGATCCCACGGGAACACCTCTGTATAGTCACGACGACGGTTGGCATAAAAAGCAGGGTCAAGCCCCACCGTTTTCAGCACGTCTATCCACGCATCAAAATCAAAGTTTTCCGACCACGCATCCAGATTGAAACCACGGCGGTGTGCTTCCGCCAAAGCTTTACCCAAACGGCGGTCGCCACGGGCAAACACCGCTTCAATAAAACTGGTTTTCGCATCGTGCCAGCTCAACGAAATCTTTCGGGTGGTCACAGCCGCATACAGGGCCCGCTGTTTTTCCTCCAGCTGTTCCATTGTATCCTGCGGCTCCCACTGGAAAGGTGTAAACGGTTTGGGCACAAAGCAGGAAACACTGACCGAAACGGTCACGCCCTTACCTTTTTGTCTGTCCGGCGTGTTATAGTACACGTTGACAACCTTCTGTCCCAGCTCCGCAATGCCACGGATGTCCTCATTCGTTTCGGTAGGCAGGCCGTTCATAAAATACAGCTTTACAGCCGTCCAGCCACCGGAAAACGCACGTCGTGCGGTTTCCAAAATCTCCGACTCGGAGAGATTCTTATTGATAGCGTCACGCAAGCGCTGTGTACCTGCCTCGGGTGCGAAGGTAAGCCCGCTGCGACGTAAAACATTCAGTCGTTTGGCAAGCTCTTCGGAAAATCCGTCTACACGCAAGGAGGGCAGAGAAATGTTCACCTGTTCCTTTTCCGCCCATTCGAGCAAGCGTGGCAGCAGCACTTCCAGCTGTGTATAGTCGCTTGTGGACAATGAAGCCAAAGAAAACTCCTCATAACCCGTATTGGCACAAAGTGCATGGCTCTGTTTATCGATGGTATCTACACTTTTTTCACGTACGGGACGATAAATAAAGCCCGCCTGACAAAAGCGGCAGCCACGGATACACCCACGGAAGATTTCGCTCATGGCACGGTCGTGCACAATCTCGGTAAAGGGTACCACAAAATTATCGGGATAGTACGCCGCATCCAAATCCTTTATAATGCGTTTGCGTACGGTTGCAGGTACATTCTCATTCGGTGTGATTGCCTGTACCCTGCCGTCTTCATAGTAGGTGACGTCATAAAACGCAGGTACATATACACCCTCAATCTGTGCCGCTTCGAGCAAGAACGCCTTTTTGTTATATCCTTTCTTCTTATGCTCACGGTAAAGGTCATTGAGTTCAATATTGACCTCTTCCCCTTCACCCAAAAGGAAGATATCAAAGAAATCACAAAGCGGCTCGGGGTTACAGGTGCACGGACCGCCTGCAATCACCAGCGGGTACTGCTCATCACGATCTTTGGCAAGAATCGGAATACCTGCCAAAGACAGCATATGCAAAATGGTCGGATAACACATTTCGTATTGCAGTGTAAACCCGACAAAGTCAAACGTCTTTATAGGATCGCGGCTTTCCAACGCAAACAGCGGAATATCATTTTCCACCATTTTCTGTTCCATATCCTTATCAGGCGCAAATACTCTTTCGCACCACGTATCCGCTTCCCTGTTGTAAAGACCATACAATATCTTCATACCGAGATGAGACATGCCCACCTCGTACAAGTCAGGAAAACAAAACGCAAAGCGAATAGATACGTCCTTCGGATCCTTCATAACACTGCCCAGCTCCCCGCCACTGTACCGAGCGGGTTTTTGCACGTAAGGCAGGATTTTTTCAATATCCAGCGGCATAAACAATACCTCCCATCTCAAGGAGATATTATACCATACCCTTTCCCGCTTTTCAATGCTTAAAAAGCAGTAAAAACACCAAATATGCATCCACCGCCAACAGAGAAGCATTATAGCCGCTGCGTATCAGCACAAAAAAGCCCACAACACCGAGCGGAAACACCACACAAAGAGAAATTACCTTCAAAACAGCATCTGCTTTGTGTGTCGGCATGCGGCGATACAGCAGACATTGCAGCATCACGCCACCGTCCAGAGGATACACCGGCAACACATTCAAACCACCCACCACGAAATGTACTGCCGCTGCATACTCTTTTCCGAGCAACGCAAATAAACAGCCGCAGAGAACATTCACGGCCGGACCGCCTGCCGCTATCCAAAACTCATCCCACAGGGACAACGCACAATTTACCTGTTTTTCTATACGCATACCGAAAAGTCCTATCGCTATACGGCAAGGCAGGGTGTGCCGTGTCAGCATAACCGACAAATGACCGCATTCGTGCAAAAAAGAAGCCGCCAGACATCCGGCGGCCATCCCTTTGGGTTCATATAACAACAACACGGCAAGCAAGCAAAAAAACAACGGACTTACCGTCACTTCAACAGCAGTTTCATCCATCGGCCACAGTACCCTTAGTGATTTCTTGTGTCTGATCGGGCGTGCGATCGGCAAACGCACCCACCACCGTTTCCATCAGTGCATTGTTTTCGAGTGCACTGTAAAAAGCGGTTTTCAATGCCGCAAAGCCCTCTCCGCCCAACACACGAAACAGCCAAAACAGCAGTATCAGAACCACACAGCAAATACTTTGCACCAGCACCAATCCCGCTCGCCCTTTGCGTTTCTTTGAGGGAACTGCCTCTTCAAAAATCGGTTTATATTCTTCTCCCATATTTTACTCCTATACAATAATGCAAATCAGCCCGTTACACCCTTCGTTAATCACCCGTTCTACCGTTTCTTTGATTTTCAGGCGTGCCTCAACAGGCATATGATGCAGCTTATTATGCAGCCCCTCGTTCACAAGTCCATACAAAGAGGCACCGAAAATATTGGATTCCCAAATCTTTTCGGGACTTTCTTCAAACTCCTTGAGCAGATATGCTACAAGCTCCTCTGATTGTTTCTCACTGCCTACAATCGGAGAAACCTCGGTTTCAATATCCGCACGCAACAGATGAATAGACGGCGCCGCCGCACGCAAACGCACCCCATATCTGCCGCTTTGTTTTATGATTTCGGGCTGCTCAAGGGTCATTTCTTCCACATCAGGCATAACAATACCGTAGCCCGTCGCCTGTGCCTCTTCCAACGCACCACGAATACGTTCGTACTTTTTACAGGTTTCCGCCATTTGCATTAACGTGGTCATCAATTCGCCTTCATCCTTCAGAGAAATGCCGGTGGCTTCCCCTAAAATCTGATAAAAGAGCATCGGATCCACTGTTACCTGCAAATGTGCACTGCCGGTACCAAGGTCCACACCCGACACCTTCACCGTTTCTACGTAACGGCAATTTTCCATACAACCTTCCACCTGTTTGACTTCGCTGATTTTTTCGGCTGAGCAGGCAGCTGTACGTACCGTATCCAGCACCGCACGCCGCACGGGGTGTTCCCGCTCCAATGTCAACAACCAACGCGGCAAGGATACACGCATTTCCTCCAAAGGAAATTCAAACAAAATCTCACGCAGCACATCCAGTAACTCTGTTTCTCCCATTTCACGACAGTTCACAGCTATCACAGGTGCCGCATACTGCTCTCTGAGAGTAGCTGCAAGCGCCTGTGTTTCGTCATCTTCGGGGTGCATAGAATTGAGCAGTACCACAAACGGTTTTTGTATGTCTTGCAATTCCGCAATCACACGTGCCTCCGCTTGTGCGTACTCCTCACGTGGAATATCGGTGATACTGCCGTCCGTTGTCACCACCAGACCAATGGTGGAATGTTCGGATATAACCTTTGTCGTACCCATTTCCGCCGCCATATTAAACGGGATTTCTTCATCAAACCACGGTGTTTTTACCATACGTGGCTGCTCATTCTCAATATACCCCAGTGCAGACGGCACAATATACCCGACACAATCGATCAGTCTTACCTGCATATTTACGTGGTCTCCCAACGTAATCTGCGCACCCTGTTCGGGTACAAACTTTGGCTCGGTGGTCATAATGGTGCGTCCTGCTGCGGATTGCGGTAATTCATCATTTGCACGGGTACGTTGATATTCGTTATCCATGTGCGGCAGCACCAGCGTGTCCATAAAGCGCTTTATAAAAGTAGATTTGCCCGTGCGAACGGGACCAACCACACCAATATAAATATCGCCGCCCGTCCGTGTGGCAATATCTTTATAAATTTCCGTACCTGTCACCATACTGTTTTCCTCCTAATGTTACATTGGTACATCATATTGGAAAACCCTTGGTAATATTCCCGCACAACAAAAAAAGTCGGTGTGTACACCGACTTTTTGTTTATTTATGATATTTCCCGCCGCTTGAAATCTGAAACGCACGATATATCTGTTCCAGCAGCATCACCCTGGCAAGCTGATGCGGAAAGGTCATCGGCGACATAGACAGCTTCAGTGTCGCTGCCGCTTTTACCGTGTCAGACAAACCGCAAGAGCCACCGACAATAAACACCACGTCACTTTTCCCATCTACAGCAAAGCGCTCCAATGTAGCGGCAAGAGCGGGAGATGACAATTCTTTTCCTTCAATACACAGCGGTATCACCGCCGCACCGGCAGGAAGCTTTGACAAAATACGCCTGCCTTCTGCTTCCAGGGTTGCCGCAATCTGTGCACCTGACGGGCTATCAGCCATCCTCTCTTCCGCCAGTTCGATTACCTGTAACTTACAAAACGCAGAAAGGCGTTTGGCATATTCCGCCACGGCATCACGCCAATAGCGTTCTTTAAGATTGCCGATACACAGCACCGTTACACGCAGCATACGTTTCTCCTTTTCACAACAAGGTCACACAGCATTTTGAAACAGGTGCCGCCGCACCCAACAGATAATCCCGTCCATTCTGCATACCTTCCCGTGCAAGTGCCGACAGTGCCGTTTGTTTTGCCAAGGCAGGCGTGTTGTTTTGCTCGCTGAGATGTGCCAATACAAAGCGGGAAACACCCGCTTTTGCCAGCGTCGCCACCGACTGTGCACACATTACATTAGAAAGATGCCCTCGGTCAGACAGGATGCGTTGCTGCAAATGCAGCGGATACGAGCCGTTACGCAGCATAGCAATATCATGGTTGGATTCAATATGTACCAAATCGCATCGGGACAGCAGGCGTTCGACCTGTGCACGCATAACACCCATATCGGTAGCTACACCGATTCGGCGTTCATCGGGGGTTTGCACGCAAAAGCCCATACTTTCCCTCGCATCGTGCGGTGTATGGAATGGGGTAACCTGCAGCTCACCGATAGAAACCGACGACGTATGCAACGGTACAACGTCACTGGCGGCACTCACCTGTCCTTCCTCCAACAAAGCAGACAAGGTACCTTCAGACGCATATACCGTCCAGCCGTACTGTTTCGTGAGCACCCGAAGGCCGGCAATATGATCACTATGCTCGTGAGTAATGCACACGCCCCAAATCGTATGCGGATCGATGTCACGTGCCTCCAGTGCTTCACGGATGCGCTTTGCAGACACACCGACATCCACCAGAATACCGCCGTTTGCTGTACCTATATATGTAGCATTTCCCTTGCTTCCACTGAACAAGGAACAATATTTAGCCATATATTTCACCTCAAAAAAAACCGCGAAATCGCGGTTTTCTTTTGTTATTATACATCCACCTCGGTGATCTCCGCACCGAGCGCACGCAGCTTTTCAACGATGTTCTCGTAGCCACGCTTAATAAAATGAATGTTTTCAATTTCAGTAGTACCCTTTGCCGTAAGTGCAGCAATAATCATTGCCGCACCTGCACGCAGGTCAAAAGCCGCCACCGGTGCAGCGGTCAATTGCTCTACGCCCTTGAAAACGGCAACCGAGCCGTCTACTTCTACGTCAGCACCCATACGGCGCAGCTCTTCGATATACCGGAAACGGTTATCCCACACCTCTTCCACAAGGATGCCTGTCCCATCAGCAACAGACAGCAGTGCACCGATTTGCGGTTGCATATCGGTCGGGAAGCCGGGATGCGGCTGGGTAGTCACCTGGCAGGCACGCAGCCGTCCGTTAGCAGACACATATACCGCATCATCATATTCCTCAACCGTAACACCCATCTTCTGCAGTTGCTCCGTAATGGATTTCAAGTGATGCGGTGTAACGTTTTTGATCAGTGCATCGCCACCGGTAGCAACCGCTGCCGCCATATACGTACCGGCTTCGATCTGGTCGGGAATGACAGAATAGGTGGTGCCACGAAGATGCTCAACACCACGGATTTTGATGGTATCGGTACCTGCGCCACGAACGTCGGCACCAATAGAGTTCAGAAAGTTCGCAAGGTCAACAACGTGCGGTTCTCTCGCAGCATGGTTGATAACCGTCAGGCCACGTGTTTTAACCGCCGCCAACATAATATTCATGGTAGCGCCCACCGACACCTTTTTGAAGTCCACAAAGTTGCCAACGAGTTTTTCCGCAGAAACCTCTATCACAATCTGTTCCAAGCCGGAAATGTTCGCATACGCCTCGGTCATCTCCCCTACAGAGGGCGATGATGCAGCGGCGATATCCTTGCCCAGCTGTGCCGCATCTTTTTTATTGGCACCGAGCTCGGACAGTTCCTTAATACGTGTGCCAAATGCCGATAACTGTGCCACGTTGGCACCCAGGGCAGAAAAGCCCAACAAATGCATATCAATCGGTCGGACACCGAAGTTACAACCACCGGGCATCGGCACCTGTGCAATGCCGAAACGGCCAAGCAACGAGCCAAGAAAATAATACGAAGCACGCATCCGATTTGCCAAATGGGTCGGGACTCTATGAGAAGAAATGGTACGCGGATCAATTTCCACGGCAGATGAACTTATACGGCGAACGGTAGCGCCAAGCGCCTCCAAAATTTCAAGCGTCAAAGCAACATCACTGATATTCGGGAGGTTTTCAATCAAACAAACGTCTTCAGCTAAAACCACAGCAGGAAGAATAGCGACAGCAGCATTTTTTGCACCGCTGATTTCTACCTCGCCGTGCAGGCAATTGCCGCCGGTGACGCGGAACTTTTCCATCGGTTCCCCTCCTTGTTTTTATATAAAAACCGAAAAAATCGTCGAAAAATCGAATGTATTTTACAAACAATAACAGTATAGCACAGTATATATAAAAAAGCAAACATATTTTTCGACTTGAGGCACCGATATCAAGCATTCCGCAAAGCGACCGCAGGCGGCAATGCCGCCGCCTTTTGTGCGGGATATACACCGAAAACAACACCCAAAAACACCGAGAAAAGAACAACCCCCACAACAGAGCCAACCGACACCGTAACAGCAATACCGCTCACCAGTGCCGCCGCCAGAACAAACAACAACGCAAAGAATACACCGGTCAGACTTCCCGCAAGGGTCAGCAGCACCGCCTCGGTCATAAACTCCCACATAATGCGCCTGCCTGTCGCACCCACAGCTTTTTTGATGCCGATTTCTCCCGTACGCTCATGGACCGATACCAGCATCACCGTCATAATGCTCATTCCTGCAACAAGCAAAGAAACGGCGCTGATAATTTTCAGCACCAGTGCAACAATATCCATTAAATGTTCCAATTTATCCCGTTGTGTCGCAAGGTTGTCCAACGTATACGTAGCATCACCCTCATCACTACCCGCCAACATCCGTTGCAGCATTTTTCGGGTGGTTTCCATCTCCGCACGGTCAGCAATACGCACAGCGATTCTGTCAAAGGTGTCGTCACCCGTCTTCTCTTGCAAGGATGTATACGGAAAATACACCATATACGGAATATATCCCGCCACATTCTGCATAACACTGCTCCCCGCCTTAGAGACACCAACCACCGTAAAAGTGTGAGCGGTATCGCCTACGTACAGCGTCAGCGTTTTGCCGACAATGTTCTCTCTGCCGTATGCCTTTTTTGCCACCGCTTCATCTACAACACAAACGTTACCGGCACCGCTGATATCGCCACGTTCTAACAAGCGACCGTGCAACACCTCCAGTGAAATCACCTGGTCTGCCCCTGCGTCAATACCGCACGCCGCCACGAATGCATCCAGCAGACCAACCTGTGCCGTTGTAACCTGCACCGAAAGCGGCATAGCACTTTCCACACGGTACAATGCACGAATACGTGTCAGCGCCTCTTCATTCAGCGCATCCTCTGTATCTGCAGACACCGCAATACCGTCAAGCCCCATACCATTCAATTCATTTCCGATAATCGTCTTTCCGGTATCACCCAGAACAGAGACCAGGGTAATCAGCAGGGTGCCAACACCGATGCCTGCCACCGTCAGCAAGGTACGCAGCCACTTTTTTCGCAGGTTTTTAACCGTGCTCTTAATCAGTTCCGTCATCCGTTTCCCCCTCTTTTTGCAGCGGTGTGTCGTCATCCACCAAATCGGGTGTTAAAATCAGCTGTTCCCCTTCCGCAAAGCCGTCGGTAACCAAATAGCCGTCGGCTCGTTCGGCATACGGCGTTATCATCCGTTTCTCCGCTGCTTGGCCCTGCAATATATACACATACTCCCGCTCATCCTCATCCTGCTCTACCGCCGCATACGGTAAAATCATACCGTTGTAAACAGTATCCACCATCACCGTTCCCGTCGCATTCAAGCCAACACGCAGGGAATCATCCGTTTCTCCTTCATCCAGCGTCACCACCGCTTCTACCACCGTTTCCGTTGTTATACCGTTGATGCCGGTTTTGGCAGCAGAAGCAATTTCGGTTACGGTACCTTTGTATACTGCCTTACGAAAGCCCACACCCGACACCGCAACCGACTGCCCTTTTTCTATCAACCGAATATGCCGTTCGGGAATTGCCAGCCGCACACGTACCGAAAGGGGTGCTTCCATTTCAAGTGCCGTTTCCCCTTTTTCCAGCACAACACCTTCCCTGACAGACAATTCACTCACCTTTCCGTCACAGGGAGCGGTCACCGTTTCCTGCAAAGATCCCTGCATAGCCGCTTGTACAGCCGCCGCACCGTCCGCATCCGCCATAGTCTGCAGCGTAGCCGCCATATCCAAAGTAAACAACGGATCTCCCTTCTTGACGGTGTCCCCTTCCTTCACCAACACCTCTCCTACCACTATATCAGCAGGCAAGGTAATCTCGGTTTTTCCGTTTTTCTCCACCTTTCCTTTACAGGTCACCGTTTGCTGTACGGTTGTTCCATGTAAAGTCTGCGTTTTTACCGTTATGGTGTTTTTCACAGGCCGCAACCACAAAACGCCGCCCACAACACCCACAACGAGCACACTCAACCACACCAGTTTTTTCAAAGCTTTGCCCCGCCTTCCCATAACGTTTCACAGCATAGTTTTGAGCAAAACGGCAATAAATATGTGCTGTAAGCAAACAAAAAAAGCAACGCTTGCCGACACACAGTCGACAAGCGTTGTTTTCCTACTTACTGTATGTAATTTTCTTTTCCGATACCGAACATTTTTCGTAAAATACCGCCAAGCAAACGGGGGCTTTTCACCAAGACTACACGCATACCCACATCTCCGTTCAATATTTTACGCGGGAGCAACCGGTTAATACCAGCGCCAATGCCACCAGCACCAACACACATTTTGCAGGCAGCACCGTTGCCGCCAAAAGACCGACACCAAATGCAACACAAGCCGCACCGGCTTTACAGGTACGTTTCACCGCAAACCCTCCGTTTCTGTGCGGTCAGGCAATCCGTCGTGCCGTTGCTCCCCCGCTGTTAACAGAATATGCAGCAGCACGCAAGAGGGTGTCAATCTTTGGAAAAACAAAGCAGTAAAATACCCTTGTCAAAAGACAAAAATGCATTTTCAGTCACGGCACAGTTGCTGACACACAGCGGATTATTACTTTCTAAGGTGAAGTCCCGCAACGGATACTGTACACCGTCAAGAGTGATACCTTCTACCGCCTCGGTCATTGCAAACACCGAAAAACCACCTGTTGACAAGGCATATCTGCCGGGCAGCAGCACCGTCAAGGTGTTTTTTTCGTCTGCCAACGTCACCTTGCAACCCTGTTCGGTCATCAGACGTGCTGCAAGCACAGCCGCCACAGTATGATCAAAGCGCCCGCCGAGACAGCCCAGCAATAAAAACTCACGATATCCGCGAGAAAACAGCAATTGCATTGCCGCATGGGTGTCGGTGACATCCTTTTCGACCGGCAAACGCACACATTCCCCTTCCACCGCCTGCGGTGCAGAAGAATCAAAATCCGCCACCGTCAGTTGAGGGATTACACCAAGTGCCGCTGCCAAGCGATGCCCGCCGTCAGCAACAACCACCGTATCATCCGTTCTCAGCAATGCTTTCAGCGACATAGTATCCCCAAACGGTGCCGCACCGCAAATCACGCAGCGATTCATTTGTTTTCCCATTCCTTTTTTGTCTTGAGGTGCTCATACAAAGCCACATAGCTTTCATAGCGGGAAGCGGCAATATCGCCCGCTTCTACCGCCGCACGTATGGCACAAGACGGCTCTTTAATATGGGTACAGGTAGCAAAACGGCACTGTCCGAAATACTCCTCAAACTCCCTGAAGCAATAGAAAAGGCGGTCTTTATCCAGTGTGTCCTCCACCATGCCCACGTCCAAAGAAGAAAAGCCGGGCGTGTCGGCAATACGTGCCGTACCTACCGTCAAAATAGTAGCACAGCGAGTGGTGTGTCTGCCACGACCGAGTTTTTTGCTGATTTCGCCTGTTTCCAGATCAAAACGGGGGTCAATCGCATTCAGAATACTGGATTTTCCAACCCCCGAATTGCCCGTAAAGGCAGCGGTTTTACCCTGCAAGAAGTCATACAACGGTCGTACGGTTTCGGGCTGCTTGGCAGACACTGAGAAGCAGGTAAAGCCCGCCCGTCTATACAGCTCCAGAATATCACTGCCATCTTTCAAGTCGGTCTTATTTATCACCAAAATGGGCTCAATATCCTTTTGCTCCGCAATGGCCATCATTTTATCAATCACCTGTAAATTGGGAGCAGGATCTGCGACAGACACCACAATCACTAACATATCCACGTTAGCAACCGGCGGTCGCAGTAAAAAGTTACGACGTGGTAAAATGGTCTCTACCGTACCGTTTTCCGCATCCTGCACCGTGATCTCCACCACATCTCCCGCCACAGGTGAAATACCCTGTTTGCGAAAGTTTCCCCTGGCTTTACAGGTATATACCGCATCGGCGACCTCTACGTAGTAGAAGCCGCCGATACCTTTCACAATACAACCTTGTTTTGTTTCTTTCTTCATTCCTGTACTTCCCCGTCCACAGTTGTGGTGGTGGTTTCCCCCGCCTTCGTAGTGGTGGCGGTAGTAGATTCGATGAAGGTCATTTCACCCACCTGCTGTGCCGTACCTGCCGCACCGTTTACGGTGTAGCTGGTATAGACCTGATAGTTCGCCGTGCCGGCAGGCGCAATTTTCACCGTTACATCATATTCGTCTTTACGTACGCCTACAGTAAAAGTGACCTGTTTCTTTTTATCGGGCAGGATGTTCACCAAGCCCTTGGAAATGGTGCTGTCCAACGTACCGTCTACGTAAACCTGTAAATCAACGGTGGTAGAGGTTTCGGGCAACGGTAACAGGATTTCCACATCTCTGTATCCCGAGCTTACGGTCAACGTAATCTTTTCGGTAGGTACAAGCGACTCACCAACCTGCGGAGATACCTGGAGAACGGTATCCTTCACCGTGTCGCCGTTCTTATACACAACATCAACATTGTTAAAGCCCACGGAGGAAAGCTTCTGCTTCGCCGCCTCGAGATCCGTGTTTACAATGTTGGGAACAACCACCGGGTCGGGAGCTTGTACACCAATGCTGACAAACACCTTGATTTCACTGCCGCTGGCAACCTTGTTGGGATAAGCGGGTTCGGTCTTGATAACGCAGTCTTCCGCCACCGTGTCGCTGTTGGTTTGTACCAGCTTCACGGAAAAGCCCTCCTGCTCCAGGCGTGCACGTACCACATCAATATGTTCGCTTTCCACAACCTCGGGCACCTGGGTCAGCTTTTCACCGCTGCTGATCCACAGAGTCAGCTGACCTTTTAATTTGATTTTGGAACCGGCTTCGGGTTCCTGTTTGAACACATAGCCATCCGGATATTCGGCATTGTTGGCTTTTTCGAACTTCAGCGTATAGGTGTTGAGGAAATCCACATCATTCGCCAGCTCATTCACGTAATGCTTGCCGACAAAATTGCCGACCTCAAGCGTATTCTTGGCGTTGCCGCCACCGAAGATTTTGGAATATGCCGCAAAGCCGGCAAAAATCAGTGCCACCAGTGCTACCGCACCTGCCACCGCCGCCAAAATCGGCAAAATAGGCGGACCGCTCTTTTCCTCTTCTTCGGTTTCCTCTTCCTCTTCTTCGCTGTCAGACCCCTTAATTCTTGCAATAGCATCAATAAAGCGGGTGGGTTCTTCAGCGAAATACTGATATTCAAAGCGAATGCTGGGATTTTTCTTAAACTCCTCAATATCACTGAGCATTTCCGCCGCAGACTGATAACGGGAGTCGGTATCCTTTTGCATTGCCTTCAAGGTAATCTCTTCAAGGCCTTCGGGAATATCCTGATTGATTTTACGGGGGCGTTTCGCTTCCGACTGCAGTTGCATAATCGCTACCGATACCGCATTATCCGCTTCAAACGGCAAGCGACCGGTCAGCATTTCATACATCATAACACCCACTGCATACAGGTCGGTACGTTCGTCGGTCAGCTCACCTTTCGCCTGTTCGGGGCTGATATAGTGCACCGAGCCGATGGCCTTTTCGCCTGCAACCGGCGGACGCAGCTCCGTACGGGACAACCGTGCGATACCGAAATCGGTCACCTTAATGGTGCCGTCCGGCAACAGCATAATGTTCTGCGGCTTGATATCTCTATGAATAATGCCCTTATCGTGTGCATGCTGCAGCGCACGCAGAATCTGTACGGTAAAATGCACCGCTTCTCTCCAGCGGATATCCTTCTGCTGATCGATGTACTCCTTCAAGGTGATACCGTCAATGTACTCCATAACGATATACTGCAGTCGTTCATCAAAGCTCACGTCATACACACGTACGATATTCGGATGAGACAAAATCGCAATTGCCTTGGATTCATTTCTGAAACGACGGGTAAACTCCTCGTTATCCAGATACTCCTCTTTCAGAATTTTCACCGCTACAATGCGGTCATCCACAACGTCGTATGCTTTATATACATGCGCCATACCGCCTACACCGATCATCTGCTGAATCTCGTAGCGGCCTCCCAGTTTTTTTCCTACGTATTTACTCATGTGCGGTCACACCTTTCTGCAATCACCACAGCCGTGATATTATCTTCTCCGCCTGCCAAATTAGCGGTTTGTATCAGTGTTTGTGCTATCATCGGAACATCATCGCCGCTTAATTTCTCGGCAAGCTCCTCATCAGACAACATATTGGAAAGACCATCGCTGCAAAGAAGCAACCGTTCGCCCTCTTCCAAGGTTATCGTACCAAAATCGGCACGCACGTCGCTTGCAACGCCAATCGCTCTGGTGATGAAATGCTTCTTAGGATGCACCTTTGCCTGCTCGGCGGTAATCTGCCCCTTTTCTATCATTTCCTGTACCACCGAGTGATCGGTAGTCTCCTGAACAAGACCGTCTGCTGTCAGCCGATACAAGCGGCTGTCACCAACGTGCGCAAAAATCACTTCGCTGCCTTGTACCAACACCACAACAACGGTCGTACCCATACCCAACAGATCCACGTCGGTATCGGCTTTGTCCAGCACCTCTATGTTGGCTGCAAGTATGGCACTTTCCAAGAGATTCAACATCGAAGCTATCGGCATATCGTCGGTATACTGTGTCACAATGCGTGTTTCCAGCAGGTCGGCTGTCATAGCACTCGCAATCGCACCGCCGTTCGGACCGCCCATACCGTCGCACACAACCGCATACAAACCCGTATCGGACAGTTCTCCCAAGCGGAACGTATCCTGATTACCGCTACGTACACGTCCCGTATCGGTTGCGCCAAAACATTCCATCGGTCTTATCCTCCTTTCAATGTTGGTCTGCCTTGCGGCGTAACTGTCCGCAAGAAGCATTGATATCCGAGCCAAGCGTGCGCCGCACGGTAGCGGTAATGCCGCTTTGCTCCAAAATCTTCTGAAACGCCGCAATTCTGTTGCGAGAGCTCGGTTTTTGATCCTTACCCTCCACAGCATTTACGGGAATTAAATTGACGTGGCACAAGGTGCCTTTCAACTTAGACGCCAATTCCTTGGCACAGGCATCGCTGTCGTTGACACCGCCTACCATAGCATATTCATAGGATATCCGTCTGCCTGTCTTTTCTGCATACTCTCGACAAACCGCCAATAATTCATCTACGGCATATCGTTTATTGACAGGCATCATCGGGGTTCGTATCGCATCATTGGGTGCGTGCAGTGACACCGATAAGGTAACCTGCAGCCCTTCATTCATCAGGCGGCGGATACCGTCTATCAGACCGCAGGTGGAAACTGACACATGGCGCATACCGATATGTACGCCACCCTTTTCGGTCAGCATCCGCAAAAAGCGTATCACATTATCATAGTTATCCAGCGGCTCGCCCATGCGCATCAGTACTATTGAGGACACACGGACGCCGTGGTCCTTTTGTGCCATTTCAATCTGCGCCAAAATCTCGGCGGCAGACAGGTCACGCACAAAGCCACCCATACCCGTCGCACAAAAGGTGCAACCCATTTTACAACCAACCTGTGTGGAAACACATTGACTCCAGCCGTGATGGTAGGACATCAGCACCGATTCCACCGTTTCTCCGTCCTCTAATTCGAACAGATATTTCACCGTACCGTCAATCTGCGATACCAGCTTGCGGGCCACCTTTACACCCGGAACGGTAAACCATTCTTTCAGCTGTTCACGCAGTGTCTGCGGCAGGTTAGACATGCTGTCAAAATCACAAACGCCTGCATCCAGCCACTTACGTATCTGGTCGGCACGGTATCCTGCGACCCCCTGTGCCGTCAAAAACGCTTTCAGGTCGGCGACAGACATCGATTTTATATCTTTCTTCATGCTAACAACTCATTTCTTCCGAAAGGAAGCGATAAAGAAACCGTCGGTTTCGTGAATATGCGGAAATAACGTAATTTGATGAGACGGTGCAAGCCCCAGCTTATCAAAGCAGGACTTCAGCGGCAAGATTTGCGGTGCAAAATCGGGATGTGCTTCCAGGAATGCCGCCGCCACCTGTTCATTTTCCTCCGTACGCAACGTACAGGTCGAATACTGTAAAATGCCGCCGCTTTTCACCATTTCTGCGGCTCGGGACAGTATTTCCAGCTGCAGCTGCGGCAGAGCATCAAAATCGGAAAGTGATTTATACCGAATCTCCGGTTTACGACGGATGACACCCAATCCGGAGCAGGGAGCATCACAAATCACCCTGTCAAACGCACCCTTCAGTGCGGCAGGCACCGGTTTTGATGCGTCCCGCACCACCGTTTCTACACAGGTGATGCCGAACGCTTTCGCACGGGCTTCTATCGTTTCACATTTTTGCGGATAAATATCTCCTGCTAAAATGCTGCCCTCGTTTTGCATATATTGTGCTACCGTAAAGCTTTTACCTCCCGGTGCCGCACATACATCCGCAATGTATTCCTTCGGCTTTGCACCCAGTGCAAAGCAGCAATACTGCGACGCAGTATCCTGATAATAATACCATTCTTCTTCCCACTTTGCAAGACCTTTCCAATCAATTCCCGCAGGAATATGTACTGCTTGGGGGAGGTCGGGATGCACCGCATACGGTACACCCGCTTCGTCGAGATGCTTAGTAAAATCCTCAACCGAGATTTTTAGTGTGTTGACACGCAAATACTGGGGCGGCGGCACATTTACCGCTTCCAGCAGACCCTTAGCGGTCTCCTTACCATACGCACGGTACCAATACGTCACCAATTCAGACGGAACGCTGTACCGCACGACATCTCCCTGTACACCTTTTGGCAGATTAGCAAACAACGTATCCCGTTTCCTGTCAATATTACGCAACACCGCATTGACCATACCTGCCGCTTTATACTGTCCTTTGGCTTTCGCAAGGTTTACCGCTTCGTTGACAGCCGCAGATGTCGGGATTTTATCCATAAAAAGCAGTTGGTACACGCCTGTACGCAGGATTTCCAGAACGGCAGGGTGCATTTTCTCGAGCTTCATGGTACAAAACTGACCAAGTGTATAATCAATGGTCAGTTGTCGTTCGGTAACCCCATATACAAGGCGGGAAACCAATCCTTTATCTGCGGAAGACAGGTTATTTTGTCGTAAAGCGGTGTCCAGCACAATATTAGAAAAGCCACCGTCGCGGTGGATGCGTATCAGCAGATCTACCGCAATACTCCGTGCACCCGCCATCAGTGACGTCTCCTACGTCCTGCTACCAACAGCACCAGTCGCAACAGGTTCATCACCGATACAAGCAAAGCCGCCACATAGGTCATCGCTGCGGCAAACAACACTTTCCGTACGTGCTTGAGCTCGGTACTTGAAAAATGACCGCTGGTTTCCAAAGCCGCCACCGCACGGCGGCTCGCATTAAACTCCACCGGCAAGGTTACAAGCTGAAACAGCACCGCCACACTGAACAACGCGATGCCGATATAGGACAGCATATCCAATCCTGCAATCAAGCCGAACATAATGAGATACGGCGAAACACTTGCAGAAAAGTTGGTCACGGGAACAAGTGCCATACGGAAACGAATAGGTGCATAGTTTTCCGCATATTGCAAAGCATGTCCCGTTTCGTGTGCGGCAACACCTACAGCGGCAACCGAATTGACACCGTACACCGGTTCGGACAAATGAATCGAATCCGAGCGTGGATCATAGTGGTCGGTCAATTCCCCTGCAACGGGGTTTACCGCCACATGCATACCGTTGGCACGCTGTATCAGCAGCGATGCATCCGCTCCGGTCATACCCGACGCAGTAGCATAATGACTGTATTTACGGAAGGTGGATTTCACCTTATACTGTGCCCACGCCGTTATCAGCAGTGCAGGGACAACCAGCAACAGATAGTAGTACATACATTCTCCTTATTTCAAAAGCGTACCCACCGACACCGTATGACCACGCAGAAAATCTGCCGCTGCCATACGACGTGAGCCGGGGGCCTGTAATTCTACAATTTCCAAAGTCGTCTTATCACCGCAGGCAACCGCAAACGGAGACAGCGACACCACCGTACCCGCTGCCGCATCGGTATTACCGCCCACGTGGGTTTTATGGATTTTCAGTACGGTATCCTCCCACACGCAGGTGGCGACAGGCCACGGATGCAAGCCACGCACCCGGTTATGCAGGGTCTGTGCGGATTTTGTGAAATCCAGCGGACACATACTTTTGTCTAACATCGTAACATAAGAGGCCTCTGCCTCATCCTGCTTTTGCGGCTGTATATCGCCATTCAACAGGCGGGTCAAGGTTTCGGACAAAAGGGTTGCACCGTCTTCACACAACGCATCAAACAATTCACCTGCGGTCATATCGGCAGGTATGGTACGTTCGGAGGTCAGCAGAATATCCCCCGTATCAACGCCTTCATTCATCAACTGTGTAGTGACTCCCGTTTTCGTATCACCATTCAAAACAGCCCATTGAATAGGGGCGGAGCCACGATATTTGGGTAACAACGAGCCGTGCACGTTCACGCATCCAAAAGGCGGGATTTCCAACACACGTTTCGGCAAAATCTTACCGTATGCCACCACCGCAAACAAATCCGCACCCGTTGCCTTTAACGTTTCATACGCCTCATCACTTTTCAGTGTTTTCGGCTGATACACAGTAATGCCGTGCTTTTCGGCACATTCCTTGACAGGCGGCGGGGTCAGAGTCTGGTGTCTGCCCTTGGGTTTATCCTCTTGTGTTACCGCCAACACTACCTCGTATCCGTCGGCAAGCAGTCTTTCTAATGCGGGAACCGCAAAATCGGGCGTTCCCATAAACACAATTTTCAAATCGTTCACCTTATTTCAGTTCATCGGGACCAAGCATACGGGTTACCTTGCTCTTAAACAGCACACCGTCCAAATGGTCGGTTTCGTGGGAAATGCACTGTGCTTTCAGACCGTTTGCGGTAATGATGAAGTATTTACCGTTTCTGTCCTGTGCCTGCAGCTTCACCGTTTCGGGACGGTTGACAAGACCGTATTCGCCGGGGCTGGAAAGACAACCCTCCACACACTCCTGTACACCCTTTTCTTCCAGAATCTTCGGGTTGATACATTCGATGAGACCGTCGCCCACATCCATGATGAACAGACGGCGCAGCATGCCTACCTGCGGACCGGCAAGACCGACACCGTTCGCTTTCGCCAACGTGTCCTTCATATCGTCCAGCAGCTGCCACAGCCGTCCGTCAAAGTTTTCCACGGGACGGCACACCTTATGCAATATCGGATCACTTTCATTCAAAATATTTCGCAAAGCCATATACTTTCTCCTTACAGCAATGATACGGGATTGATGTCCGCATACACAGTGACATTCTTATTTTGGGGTGCTTTTGCAAACTCAGCAAGCAGTTCACCCACAAGTGCACGCATACGTGCGGTATTCTTTGTTTTGACAATCAGCTTATATCTGTATTTACCCGACACACGTGCCACAGCGGCAGGGGTCGGATCCAATGCAATCAGCGGCACATCCGCATAAGCGGCGGTTACCTTCTGGCGCAGCATACCCATAAACCGATTGGCAGCATCCGCCACCTCTCTTTCCATAATGCCCACAAAGCCAAACAGGCATAAATCGGAATACGGCGGATATTTCAGCATTTTTCTTGCGGCTATCTCCGTGTCTACAAACGCAGTATAATCCTGCTTCGCCGCCAATGCGATAACGTAGTTTTCGGGAACGTAGGTCTGAATCACCGCACGGCCGACGGCATCCCGCCTGCCTGCACGCCCCACCACCTGCGTGAGCAATGAAAAGGTGTTTTCAAACGCACGGTAATCGGCGGTATACAACGATTGATCGGCAGACAGCACGCCCACCAAACCAACCGCAGGGAAATCCAGGCCCTTGGCAACCATTTGGGTGCCAATCATAATTTTATATTGACCTTCCGCAAATGCCTTAAAGTTCTTCTCGTAAGACAGACGTGACATGGTCGTATCGGCATCCATACGTAAAACAGGGACACCGGGGAACTTCTCTTCCAACTCTTCTTCCACACGTTGGGTACCCAGCCCGCTGTAACGGATTTTATCCGACCGGCATACGGGACACTCCGTGGGCGGTTGCTCTATATGACCGCAATAGTGGCAGTTAAGCTTCCTGTTGGCACGGTGATAGGTCATAGAGATACTGCAGGAAGGGCAGGTGAACACATAGCCACAGGAGCGGCAGGTAATATGCGTATTGAAGCCACGGCGATTCAGCAACAGAATCACCTGTTTCCCCGCATCCAACGTTTCCTGCATCGCCGCCCGCAACGTCGGTCCGATACTGTCAGCACCAATCTCCTCGCCACGCAGATCTACAATCTCTACCTGCGGCAATGCGGTATCGCCGAAGCGGTTTTTGAGGGTACACAACGTGTATCTGCCGCTTGTCGCCGCTACATAGCTTTCGGTAGAGGGGGTTGCCGAGGTCAACAGCAACAAAGCATTATGCTTTGCAGAGCGGTATTTTGCAATATCCCTTGCGTGATAACGAGGAGAGTTTTCGGATTTGTAGGTATGCTCCTGTTCCTCGTCCATCACGATAAGACCGATGTTTTCGCACGGTGCAAACACCGCAGAACGTGTGCCGACCACAACCGTCGCATCCCCACGGCGAATGCGTTTCCATTCATCCATTCTTTCACCGATAGACAGACCGCTATGCAACACAGCGACCCGTCTGCCATACCGTTTCAAGAACAAATCCATCATCTGGGGTGTCAGAGAGATTTCGGGGACCAATACAATCACCTGTTTACCGTCTCGCAGCACCGCATCGATGAGGTTCATATACACCTGCGTTTTGCCGCTGCCGGTCACACCGTACAGCAACGCTGCCGCAGGATCGTGCTTTCCGTACAATGTCTGCAGGGTATCAAGTGCCATCTGCTGTTCCTCATTCAGTGGAGTAGATACAATGTCAGGCAGATGACCATCCTGCTCATAGGGGGTACGCAGAATCTCGGCTTCGTAGTAAAACGCTAGATTTTTCTTGACCAGTGCATCCACCACCGCCTTGGTCACCGAGGTGAAATAGCACACCTCTTTTACCGAGGCACAGCCAACATCCTGCAGAAGTGTCAGCACCGATTTCTGACGGGCGGTCAATTTTTCCGCACCCGTTTCCTGCCATGCTTCGCCATCAGCGGTCAGACGTACCATACGCACAGCGGCATCGCCGGTATGTCGGGTGGCACCGTCCGCACGGAACAGCAGTTCCTTTTTGAGCAGTGTGTGTATTTCGGGGGCGTTTTCTGCAACACCGCACTTTTTAAGCAAGGTATCCGCATCCACACCGTCAGGGCAGCGTGAAACGAAGGTGAAAATCTGTTTTTCCGCAAAGGACAGCTCTTCCAATACCTCAGGCGGCACATCATTTGCCGCACGGAACATCGTTTTGATACGCATATACATACCCGTCGGTAACATCGCGCGAGTGCATTCAAACACGGTAGAGAAGGTGCGTTCCTTCATCCACAATGCCAAGCCGAGCAACTCATCCGACAACAACGGCTCTTCGTCCAGCACCGCATCGATGGGTTTTATGCGTGCAGGCAATTCATTCGGGGTATCCAATGACAAAATCATACCTTGACGGGTACGGTTGCCACCACCAAACGGTACCAGCACACGACAGCCCACCTTTGCTTTCTCAACAAGGTGAGGCGGCACTGCGTAAGTGTATGCACGGTCAAAAGAAAAAGATGCCTTTTCAACCGCTATTTGCACAACCGTTGTTTTCAGCATCTCTTTCACCTCTTTTGTATCAGTTTTCCTTGTGTTACTTATTCCGCATCCGGAACGGACAAACGGCATTCTTCGTTTTTGAAATCTTCAATCGCAAGACTTACGGTTTTTTCTGTGATAATCTCGTCGTTTTCCTGTGCACGTTCGGAAATTTCCCGTGCACGCTTTGCAACGCCGATGACTACGGCATAGCGGCTGTGTTTGCCTTGCAATTCTTCAATATCAGTGGGTTTCAACATATTCATTACCTCCAAAAATTATTGTATCATATCGCCGCAAAGCAGCGCATCCAGTCTTTTGACGGTATTCTCGACCACATCGTTACATACAACGTAATCGTAAAGCTTTGCCACAGGAAACTCGGTCAGTGCCGCCGCCAAGCGACGTACGATGCTCTCCTCGGTTTCTGTGCCACGTCCGCGCAAACGTCTTTCCAGCTCTTCGAAAGACGGCGGAACAATAAACACGGTCAAGGCATCGGGACGCTTTTTCATCACCTTTTCAGCACCCTGCACCTCTATCTCCAGCACCACGTTTTTCCCTTCCGCAAGCCATGCGGTAATGGGCGGCAGCGGTGTGCCGTACATATTGCCGTTGTATTCGGCGAACTCCAGCAGCTCGCCGTTTTTCGCCATGGTCTCTACCAAGTCGGATCGTAGCCATGTCGTTC